>JAKFDY010000504.1:0-2763 GCA_036675885.1 Lacibacter sp.
ATTCCTTTATTGGTGGTTGATGTGTGGGAACATGCTTACTACCTGAAGTATAAAAACAAACGTGCCGACTTTGTAGATACCATGTTGCAGATTATTAACTGGGATAATGTGGCCGACAGGTTTGATACAGCTATACGATTAGGGTAAATCATCGCTGGCTGCAAAAGATACTCTTCAACACTGACATTAAAATATCAAACTGTTTGTAACAATTGAACTGTTTCACATAGTATGCTCATGACTTTCCTGCAGCTCTTTATCACAGTAGTATAAAAACTGATCAAGGCGTAAACCGAAAACCAGGCTGTACATTGGTTTTCGGGGTCTTTTTTGTTTCTTTTTGGACAAGCAAAAAGAAAAAGAAGAAAAACTTACTGTTTCACAAAGTTCAGCAATGAGTATCGTAAAAACTTGCCTCTGGAAACTGCACAAACATCTCACCTGTATAGCTATTTTAGGACGAGACATATAAATCCGACAGTTTTAGGCCATACAGCCTTCACCCGTTTGCGCTCATTTGTGTATATCTGTGGCCCACTGAAAAGAAAGCTTTCCAATCTTGTGTTTTTGTGTGCATCTGTGGCCAGCTATATTGCTGCAAGAGAAAAGTGAAAACCCTTCCTCTATTGAGCGGCAAATCCAACATCATCAATAAATCATACTGCAACACAACCTGCCCGTTAAGCCGATGGATTGTAGCTATTAATAACATGGCTTTATTTTCTTATAAACAAGCATCTGCTGATGAAACATTTGCTGTTGGGGAAAACCATTACCGGGCAGCGTTTTTTAACTACACTTCAACTACACATAACAGTACAATCTAACGAGTTCATGTTCTATTTTTTCCGGCCTTCAGCGGTTGTTACTTTGTACTGTCAATGACAATGAAACAAAATCCAATAGATAGAATGAAAACCGACCCAAAATCCAATAGCATGCAAAACCGATGATTTGATCCGTACCCTTATGAAAGCTTAGCTCTGAAACCAAATCCTATGAAAACCAACCTAAAGTCCAATTGAATGAAAACCCTGTGATTTGATCCGTACCCTTATGAAAGCTTAGCTCTGAAACCAAATCCTATGAAAAACCAACTTAAAGTCCAACTGAATGAAAACCCGATGATTTGATCCGTACCCTTTGAAAACTTACCTCTGAAACCAAACCTTATGAAAACCAACCTAAAGTCCAATTGAATGAAAACCCTGTGATTTGATCCGTACCCTTATGAAAACTTTTCGCTGAAACCAACCTTATGAAAACCGACTTGTTGTAACCTTAACTAACGCCGGAATCCGTACCCGGTTACCCATTACAGCAAGTTCATGTTGATCGATATCCGTGGCCCGTTTTAATCCGTACCTGTTTTTAATCCATACCCCGTAATTTTTTTCATCCCTTAAAAACAGTTTTTATGAAGAACCCAATTACTCTTAAAACCCTTGTTGGTAACGTTGCCCGCACAATTTTGCCCAATGCCGTAAACCGTTACAGTTTTTTTGTAAACGATATTGCTCCCGGTATAAAAGTTTCGGTGGATCATGATCTGCTTGCATCAGTATTAAGTAAGCTGTTGCAAACAGCCGTTGCACAAACCGAAAATGATTGTATCCGCATTTCTGCTTACCAGCAGCAGGAACAGGTTTTTTTGAATGTTCATGAAAATGCCCGTTGTTATGGTTCCGACATCTTCAGCAGAATGGAACAGATGATGCCATTGGCAGCAACATTGGGAGGCACTGTAGCGGTGATTCCTGCAACCCAGGGGCTTGACCTGGCTTTTCGTTTTCGAAACGAAGCATAATAGCTTTGTGTAACCAGCATAATGTCGGGGCAAAAAGAAAAAGAATACAACATAGTGTTTCACAAAGTGCACTGGTTGGGCTTATTTCAGAGGATGACAGGCTATCTGTAAATCAATTGCAAATCCGGATATTAACTATCGTCTGCATTTATTGTGTCTTACGTCTTTGCATCATTTTTTTCCGGCTCATTTACAGTTACCCTCTTAAGATCTGAGATAGCAGGGCCGTTAATAGCTGTTCCTTCTTTTGAAAATCTTGAACCATGACAAGGACAATCAAATGTTTTTTCATCTGCATTCCATTGAACCACGCAACCTAAATGAGGACAGGCTGCACTGAATACAAACAGTTCTCCCTGATCATTTCTGTAAGCCGCCAATTTTTTCAGTCCTTCAGTTATAATGGCACCATTGCCATTTTTAAGTTCTTCAAACGATTTAATATCTCCTTTCGATACCCAATCAACATATTGCCCTGCCATACTTAATGCTTCCCGGATATAGCTCCCCGCAACTTTTAAAGGAATTCGTGTGGGTTTGTAGATATCGGCCAATATTCATCAGTGTTATTATCAGAAGAAGATCTATCTTTCAAGTCATCTATCAACAAAAGTATTATTGTCAGTGGTGCACTCGCCCTTATTATCATCATTAGCTTAAGTCTATATTTTTCAAAACAATTTTCTACCCCGATTCGAGAAATAGCCAAAATGTCTGTAGGTTTATCTCAAGGTAACTTTAATTCAGTATCTAGTATTAAAAGTAATATTGAAGAGTTAGAGGATCTAAGAAAGAGTGTGAATATCCTAGCTGGAAAATTAAAGTATCAGGACACCCTCAGAAGAAGGCTGGTTTCTGATATTACGCATGAGATTAGGACGCCTTTAAATGTATTGCAGAACAATCTAGAGGCCATGATTGATGGGATTTCTCCTGTGACCAAAGAGGGATTAAAT
>JAKFDY010000505.1:0-3275 GCA_036675885.1 Lacibacter sp.
ATTGGAAAACCTGGTGCAGTTTCAAGGTACCCTTTCAGGAAGTGGCGATTATCTTTTCTATTCTCCGAATTTTTTAATGGAACTTGAGAAAAATGAATTTATTTCAGACAAACGTTTTACTGATATTGAATTTGGTTACATGCAGTACTACAATATGTTCACTACGCTTCGTTTCCCGCAAGGTTTTGAACTGGAAGAACTGCCGAAAAACATCCGCATGATATTGCCCGATACCAGTATTTCACTTCAACGCTTTGTAAGCAAGAACGAGAATAGCATTTCCATGCGTTATACGCTTGAAATAAAACGCCCGACTTATTATGCCGATGAATACCTCGATTTCAAAGCATTTTATACCAAACTGTTTGAAATGCTGAATGAGCAGATTGTATTCAAACGTAAAACAACACCTAAGCCATGAGAAAACTGAATGCTCTGCTCGTCTTTGTTTTAGTATGTGCAAATGGATGGTCGCAGTCGCTCCTGAATTACTCTTCGTTGACATTGCCCGACAGCTTAAAGAAAGATGCTGATGCTGTTTATCATTTAGAAGAAAAGGAATATGATATTTCATCGCCTTTGAAAATGACCATACGTACTCACACCATCGTCACTGTCCTTACAAAGCCGGGATTAAGACACTCTCTTGTACGTATTGGTGTTGATAAATTTCGTAAACTGGATGAGATAAGCATTAAAGTTTATGATGAACTGGGGCTTGAAGTATCCCGTTTTAAGAAAAAAGATTTTAAACTGGAAGGTGCGTACGATGGCATTACGTTAGCATCCGACGATAAATTATATGAACTTGATTTTCCTGTGCCTGGCACACCTTGCACAATTGAAACAGAATATGAAATAAACTGCTCAGCTATTCTTGATCTTCAACCATGGTTTTTTGGAAGCACCACAGAATCGTATAAGAAAAGCAGGTATGTTGTAAAATCTGCAATCCCGATTAAATACAAAGCTTACAATTTTAAAGGAGAACCTGCGGTTAGTAAAGAAGATAATAAAACTGTCTATACATGGGAACTGAATAACAAAACTGTACCTGCAAAAGAAACTTCGTCTTACGGCGCATGGGTTTCGTTACCATGGATCGATGTATCGCCTTCTCAATTCAGTTACGACGGCTATCCCGGTTCATTGGAAAGCTGGAAAGAATTCGGCAAATGGTTATATCCTTTTTATGAAGAAGAGAATCCATTCAAACCAGAACGTGTTGAGTTTTTTAAATCGTTGATCAAAGATGCACAAACAGATCATGAGAAAATTGCTATTCTGTACCGTTATATGCAAAATGATTTTCGCTATGTAAGTATTCAGTTCGGTATAGGAGGGCTCAAACCTTTTCCTGTATCATTTGCAGAACAGAAAAAATATGGCGATTGTAAAGGACTTACACACTATATGAAAAATATGTTGAAAGCGGTGGGCATCCTCTCACACGCTGCCATCATCAATGCTGGCACCAATGAATACCCGGTTGATCCTTCATTTGCTTCCAGCCTTTTTAATCACGTTATCCTATGCGTTCCACTTAAGAATGACACAGTTTGGCTTGAATGTACCAACAAACAAACCCGTTCCGGGGAGCTGGGAAGCTTCACAGAAAACAGGAACGCATTACTGCTTACTGAAAATGGCGGCGTGTTAACAAAAACGCCAACCAGCAAAAGCGTTTCCAATAAATGGATCTCGGCTACAGATGCTGAGTTATTTGATGATGGTTCTGCATTAATCACAAGCAGACTTTTTGTTTCAGGTGAATTCTGGCAATATGTAGACGCTTATGTAAACGGACAAACGAAAGAAGACACTAAGAAAGCTTTAGTGAATGCATTTGGTTATAAAGCACCTGATGATCTTGCTGTAAAAATCCTTTCTGATTCTGCCGACGGGCATTTGGTTGAAATAAAATTGTCTTACACCCAGTTCTACGATTTCAAAGCAGGCAGTAAACATTTCTATCCGCTTCGTCAATATAAATTAAACGAAGAAACTATTAAGCCTGCGGAAACAAGAAAGCATGATTTCCTGTTTGATTATCCATACATTAAAACAGATCATATAACGTATAAACTGCCTGAAGGCTTTTTAACAGAAACTGTGCCTCCGGTAAAAGAGATCGGGAATGATTATGTAAAATACCGGAACAGTATTCAACTGAACGAAACAAAAACAAAACTCACCGTTGCAACAGAACTGCAACTGCACAAACACATTGTACCTCCCGAAAAATTTAATGAAGTGGCCAACAGTTTTGAAGCCATTAAGAAAGATGAAGGACAAAAGATTGTTCTGAAAAAAGGATAAAAAAAGCCCCCGTTAACCGGGGGCTTTCACTTGTATGCAGTTGGTAAAGGTTCCTGAAAAGTAAATGCTGTTTTTATTTATAAGCACTGATGCAGATACTCAGGATCAGCGCCAATGAAAAGAATACAATAAACAAAACAAGAGGAACATCTTTACGGGTGTAAACCGGAATTGTTTTTTCAAAGCGTTTCATAGAAAATGGTTTTTAATAGTTTAAAAGGTGTTTCAAGATAACGCTTTTTTGCTGAAATGATTGTATCTACAGGGGTTTTGATAGGATGTACTACAAACTCACGTAAAAATACGATGCCTTACAATGGTTTTTTCAATAGCCAATCTGTTTGCAGATCTGTTCCAAGGAGAAATTGGTGTTCACCAAATCGTTCAAAGCCCCAGCGTTCATAAAAAGCAAGTGCCCGTTCATTTTTTTCCCACACACCCAGCCAGATCGATTTCATCTGCAGTTCATTTGCTTTGCTGATGCACTCCAGCATTAAGGCCTTGCCTACACCTTTGCCAATTGCTTTATCCAGTGCATAGATGCGTGCAATTTCAATGGCCTTCTCATGTGCAAGGTTATTCTTTACACGCAACCTTGCGTAGCCAACCGGCTCATCATCCATATAAGCAAGCATAAAAATTCCTTCACTTAATTCCACTTCCTTCATCAGCTCCTCTTTTGCAAACTGCTCGCTCATGAAAATATCCATGTCTTCTTTTGTATTGTCTTTGGCAAAGGTTTCATAAAAAGCAGTGCGGCTCATATCGGCGATCAGTTCTGCATCAGCAGGCACGGCATATCGTATTGTAATTGTGTTCATATACATTTGTTGAGAAGTTAAATTACAGGAATACCTTTCAATCAGCAACAAAAAATTATCTTTAGCCAAAGACACTCTTACCAACATGGACAGAAACTATTGGGAACGCATTGCACCAAACTACAGCGAAGAAAT
>JAKFDY010000506.1:0-4221 GCA_036675885.1 Lacibacter sp.
TTCCTGATAGCTCTATACGAACTGTTTAATTCATTCTCGGCTTTCTTACGTTCAGTAATGTCACGTATAAATGCAAGAAATCTGCCATCAGACAAAAATTTTGCATTGATTTCAATATCCAGCATTGAGCCATCCTTACGTCTTAGTTTGCGTTCGCTTCTTGCACCCTGTTCGCTTTTCATTTCCTCGAACTTAAACGGATTTGTTTTGATCTCTTCAGGATCTGCAAGGTCGTAGATAGTTAGATTTGATAATTCCTCCTCGCTGTATTTTGACAGCTTTACAGCTGCTGAATTAACGATTACAAATTTGCCGGTATGATCGGCAATAAAAATTCCATCTGTTGCCTGCTCAACTAAGGTGCGGTATTTCTCTTCGCTTTGCAACAAAGCATCTACAGCTTTTTTACGCTCTGTAATATCCATCATGCTGCCCATCATGCGCACCGGTTTACCCTCTGCATTACGAACAATGTAGGTACGGTCGTAAATAGTAACAATTTCACCCGTTGGTTTAATAAACCGATACTCTGTGATCCATGTATTATCTGTTGATGCCAGCGCATCACGTAAACTTTTTACCACCCTCTCCCTGTCATCGGGGTGCAAATGTTTTTCCCATTCTTCAAAATTTGGGATGTCATTTTCCAAGGTGAGGCCATACAGTATCTGGTGCATTTCATTTCCCCATGAAAGGCCTGTTTCAAGATCGGTTTCCCAAACAGCATCGTTCGTTGTTTTCGCAATCAGTTCAAACCGTTCATTGGAATGCACGATTTTTTGTTCTGCAACTTTGCGTTCAGTAATATCCATCATACTGCCTGTGAGGAGGATGGCTTCTCCTGCCGCATTACGTGTAATATAACAGCGGTCAAAAATATATTTGTATTCACTTCCTTTACCTGCACGGAAACGATATTCAGTTATAAACACATTGCTGTCTGATGCCAATGCATCGTCCTGCATCTTAAGTATCCTGTAACGGTCTTCGGGATGAATGCGTGAAACCCATTCTGCCTTTATTGGCACGGGATCTTCCATTGTTAAGCCATACAATTGTTGATGCATTTCGTTGCACCAAAGTGTATTGTTTTCAAGATTCCATTCCCAAACGGCATCATTGGTTGTTCTCGTAATACGTTGAAAACGGCTGTTTGACTGTTTCAATTCTTTTTCTGAATGAATGCGTTCCGTTACATCTCTCACATATGTACATAAAAAATAATCATCGCCATTCTTAATTTCCCTGATAACAAGTTCTGCAATAAACTCGCTGCCATTTGAACGCATTGCGGGCAAGATCATTACTTTATTAAGCACCGGGCTATTGCCGGTAGCATGATAAATGGCGAACCCATTTTGATGTTTTGAATAATAACGTTTGTGGACGACCAGCGATGAAAGTTTTTTACCAATTGCTTCTTCTTCCTTCCATCCAAAAATTTCCCCGGCCTGGGGGTTCCAGGTAAAAATCACCTCATTCTTATCTACACAAATAATGGCATCGAGTGCCGAATCCATAATGAGTTTGCGGATAACTTCACTGCTGCGTAATTCTTCTTCTTTCTTTTTTCTTACAGTTATATCACGTGTTACACCTAATGCATTAATAACCTTACCTTCAGCATTCCGGTAAGGAACAATATTGATCTCGCACCAGCGTCGTTTCCCTTTTAGTGTGAGCATTTCAAACTCCATTAAACCAGGTTTACCTTCAAATGCATCTGCAACCATTTTTGCAGCCTGCTCCTGGTATAGGGGCGCTACAAAAAAAAGTATTGATTTACCTCTTACGGTTTCAAAATCATCGATCTCAACCATCTCCATACCTGCCTTATTAATTTCAAACAACTCACAATTACGGCCCATCAGTTTAATACATTCCGGATCGGTATTAAGAATAGTGCGTAAGCGGTTTTCGCTTTCAATAAGTGCCAGTTCGTTTTTCTTTCGTTCAATACTGTATTGAATGCTGCGGTTAAGCATGGCATCATCAAACTCACCTTTTACCAGGTAATCCTGTGCACCTTTTTGCAATGCTTCCAACGCAAGTTGCAGATCGCTGAGGCCACTTAAAATAATAATGG
Organism: Lacibacter sp.; assembly: GCA_036675885.1. Classification (GTDB taxonomy): domain Bacteria; phylum Bacteroidota; class Bacteroidia; order Chitinophagales; family Chitinophagaceae; genus Lacibacter. The sequence goes on from JAKFDY010000506.1 coordinate 2,087, forward strand.
GCGAAGCAGGAAAAAGTTCCTGGATCTCTGCTAATGCAGGTAACCCATAGCTATCGGGCATTACAAGATCAAGAAAAATAAGTGAAGGTGAAAATGACGAAAAATTTTCATGCAGCTGTTGAAAGTCAGATACATTGATGATCTCGCCAACTTTTATATCACCCGACTCAAGCGCCTCTTTTAATAAAAAGAAATCTCCTTTGTTATCTTCGATCACTAATATGGATTGAACCATTTGCATAACATCAACATTCATGGCAACTTTAGGCATTACTGGTTTAGCAATAAATTTGTGTGTGTTTTTGATTAAATTGATCAAAGCTCTCATTACAACACGCAGGAAAACATTGTTGAATTTTACATGAAGAGCTTTAGTTTTTATTCACAGGAGAATGGTTTATGTTGAAGGAATGATCAGGTTTTATTAATACTTATCGTTCTTATCCTTTCTTCTTTGTACAAAATAGCAATTTTCTACCCGTAATGGCTTTTTTGAAGCAAAAAAACAGTATCGCCTGCGAATTCAATAAGGAAAGCTAATGGTTTACACTAATGCCGGTTACAGCAATTCAGCAAAACACTTGATGAATAATTTATCTATGTAGACATCGCACTACATGATTTCCGCATGATCTATTACCCTAAGATGGGGTTGCATTCTATTGCAAGTGGGAGATAAAAACTGTCTCTTTGCACTATCAAAACAATTAACAAGATTATTGAAAAACCTGACTTATAAATTGTGGCCGAAAGAAATTCTGTTTTCCAAACGCCACTGAAACCACAACTATGCAAACCTATGGGGACTTGAAACTCCTGATGATGGTGATTAAGATTGATGATTGATAATCCTTACCCTGAAAAACCAAGATTCCTGTTGCAGGGAAACGATTAAGCCCGGCTTTTGCTTTAAACAGCCGCCGGGTTTTTTATTAATACGCTAATTTAAATTCAACAAACAGTTCGCATCCCTTGCCGTGGGAAGTAATCATTTTTACTTCGCCTTTTTGCAAAGCTGCCCTTGTGCGTATATTCATCAACCCAACTCCTTCTGTTTTTTGTTGCGGATCGAAACCAATGCCGTTATCTCTTACCCGCAGCAATATCCTGCTGTTACACTGCAGCAACTGAATTTCCATGGTTGATGCTTTTGCGTATTTCAAAATATTATTTACCTGCTCCTGCAAAATGCGATAGATGGTTAACTTCAATTGCTCCGACATAATGTTTTTGTCAACAATGCAAACTTCTTTCGACACAATAATACCACTTCCCTCCTGCACAATATTGATGAGAGCGTTGATGGATTTTTCAAGATCTGCATCCTGCATAGCAGGCGGTATTAACGCATGAGAGAGATGCCTGATTTCCTTTATGGCATTATGAATAAGCACATCCGATTCTTCAATAAATGATCTATATTCTACATCTTTTTCTTTTACCAGGCCCAGGTATAATCTTGAACTTGCCAGTATCTGATTCACATTATCATGTAATTCACGGCCAATTTCTTCCCTTTCCTTTTCCTGGGCAACAATAACAGCTCTTGTAATTTCATGCTCCATTTTTTGCCTTTCTTCTTCAAGCTTACGTTCAAGTTTTATATTCTCTGTTACGTTTGAAGCAATGGCCATAACAGCAGAGCGGTTATTATATTCAATTTTGTTTGAAACGATCTGCATATACATTTCTTCTCCATCTTTATTGATATGTTTCCATAATCTGCTTGCAGAAGTAAAGCACTCTTTTTTTGCCTCGTTTGCAAAACCTGCAAAGGCTTTATGATCTTCCGGCTTTCGTATATCCATCATACTCATCTTTAAAAAATCTTTCCGTGAGTATCCGTAATTTTCAGCAGCAATTTCATTTACTTCGAGAATACTGAAATCATCAAGGCTCCAGATAAATATACTGGCAGGAATGCTGTTGAAGAATAACCTGTATTTCTCTTCTGATTCTCTTAACTGTTCCCCGGCCTTCTTACTCTCCGTAACATCCTGCAGTGAACCAATGATACGTATCACCTGCCCTTGTTCATTTCGCACAGCATAACCTTTGTCAACCACATAAATATATTCACCATCGCCCCGCAGAAACCGATACTCCTCTTCAAAATGCGTAGCGGATTTATCTCT
>JAKFDY010000507.1:0-11489 GCA_036675885.1 Lacibacter sp.
CGCAGCAACGGTCTCCTTGAAGAATGCAGCATTTACCTTTTTTGTATCCATTCTTTTTCCATTTCTCTAACCAGCCTTTGGATAATGTGTCAATAACATAGCCATTTGTCAAGTAAACTACAATGTTGCTTGGTTCTTTAATTCTTTTAAGCCCCTCTGTGATACCAACAATGTCCATCCTTGCATAGGTGGTGTTAGAGAAGCCCCCTGAAATTTCTTCAACTCTCTGTCCATTTGAAGTAATTACAATGCCGTAGCCTCCGTTTCCAACTGCTTCATCACTGTCAAGTCGCTCTGAAAAATGGCAAGAACCATAAACGTAAATTTCAATTTGATTCGTCATAGAGTGTCGTCAAATTGGTGTTCTATTGAAAAGATGTAGAATATCGCAACGGCCTTGCCGATAAAGCAATAAATATACGACAGCAACTAATTTTTAAAAAAATCGACATAACTAAAGCTAAATAACATCAAACTACTCCGCCAAATTTCATGCTAAACGTAATCCTATCTTCGCAGCAAATTCTCACCAACCTTATGCAGCAGTTCCGCTTAATTCTTTTTTGCTCTATCATTCTTGTTTCCTGCTTCTCATCTTTTGCGCAGCACAGTTTAAAAGCATTGGTAAAAAATGAACAGGATCAACCGCTGGCTGCGGCAACGGCGGTTATTCAACAACTCAAGCGTTCTGCTGTTGCAGATAGTAATGGTGTTGTAATTATAAAAGATCTTCCTGCTGCTGTGTACACTGTTTTGTTTTCGCATGTGGGTTATAAAACAAAAACCGTTTCGGTTCAACTGCCAATGGATAGTACTCTTGTTGTGTTGTTACAAGAAAAAGAACATGAAGAGGAAGAAGAGATCATCATTACTTCCACAAGAACCAGCAGGTATATTGCCAATATCCCCACTCGTATTGAAACCATTTCCGGCGAAGAGCTGGAAGAGAAAGGCAATATGAAGCCCGGTGATATCCGCATGATGCTGAATGAAAGCACCGGTATTCAAACACAACAAACATCCGCCACTTCTTATAACTCCAGCATCCGCATACAGGGGCTCGATGGAAAGTACACCCAATTACTGCGTGATGGTTTTCCGTTGTACTCCGGTTTTTCCGGCGGCCTCGGCTTATTACAAATTGTTCCGCTCGATCTGAAACAGGTGGAAGTGATCAAAGGCGCATCATCTACTTTGTATGGCGGCGGCGCCATTGCGGGTTTGGTAAATCTTGTTTCAAGAACACCAGGTGAAGAACGGCAGCTCAACTTTTTATTCAACGGTACTTCTGCGTTGGGTTTAGATGCCAGTGCTTTTTATTCGGAAAAATTTAAGAAGGTTGGTACAACAGTTTTTGCTTCGTTCAATGCAGGTACTGCTTACGATCCTGCAGATATTGGTTTAACGGCTATTCCAGAATTCAAACGTACTACCATCAACCCAAAACTGTTTCTTTATCTGAATGAGCGCAACACTGTTCATCTTGGTTTAAATGGCACGTTTGAAAACAGGATCGGTGGTGATCTCAATTATATTAAAGACCCTGCGAACAACAGCAATCTTTATTTCGAAGAAAATAAAACAACACGTATCAGTACACAGGCTGGTTATGATTACAATATCAATGCACAATCGAAACTATCCTTGAAGAACAGTGTGAGTTTTTACAACCGTAGTATTGCAGTTCCCGGTTTTCGTTTTGCCGGTTTGCAAACAGCTTCTTTCAGTGAAGCAAGTTACCGTCATGAAAATGAAAAGCTGGAATGGATCACCGGTATGAATGTGTGGACCGATCAATTCACACAAAACGAACCGGCTTCCGGTGCCAAAGTAAATTATTCGCACACAACAGTTGGCCTGTTTGTACAAAACACATGGAATGCAACTGAACAGTTTATCCTGGAAACGGGCCTGCGTGGCGATTACCAAAATGAGTATGGCTTTTTTGCATTGCCGAGAATTTCTGCGTTGTTTAAGTTCACGCCGCAATTTTCGATGCGTGTTGGTGGTGGTCTTGGTTATAAAACACCAACTGTGTTTACAGAAGATGCTGAACGTATTCAATTCCGCAATGTATTACCAATTGATGTGGATAATACAAAAGCTGAAGAATCAATTGGTGGTAATCTTGATCTCAACTACAAAACAAAACTGGGTGAGGAAGTTGAATTATCCGTGAACACACTTTTCTTTTATACCAAAGTAAATAATCCGTTGGTGCTTGTTCCTGATATGAATAACACTTATCGTTTTCAACAACCCGTAGGTTTTATTGACACAAAAGGTGTGGAGGCCAATGTGAAAATTTCTTATGCTGATTTTAAACTGTTCATTGGTTATACGCTTGCTGATGTGCAGCAACGTTACAATGGAAACAGCAGCACATTTCCACTGGTAGCTAAACACCGGCTGAATAATGTGTTGATGTATGAAATTGAAGAAAAATTAAAGCTGGGTTTGGAAGCATATTATTTCAGTAAACAGCAACTGAACGATGGAGCAACGGGCAAACCTTACTGGATCTGCGGTTTTATGGCAGAGAAAATCTGGGAACGTTTTTCGGTATTCATCAATTTTGAAAACTTTCTTAATACAAGACAAACAAGATTTGATACCATCTACACCGGTTCTATCAGCAACCCGACATTCCGTGATATTTATGCGCCAGTTGACGGGTTTGTGGTGAATGGTGGTATTAAGATCAAGTTGTAAATTTATGTATGCTTAGCCGTGTTCACCATATCGCCATCATTTGTTCTGATTATGTACGGTCGAAAAATTTTTATACGGAAGTACTTCAGCTTACTGTTATACGTGAAGTGTATCGCAAGGAACGTAATTCATACAAACTGGATCTTGCATTAAATGGTGAATATATTATTGAACTGTTTTCTTTTCCTTCGCCGCCTGCACGTCCATCAAGGCCTGAAGCAACCGGGCTTCGTCATTTAGCATTTGCTGTAGAAAATCTTGAAACAGTATTGGAACATTTGCAACGTCACTATGTAGAAGCTGAACCCATTCGTGTAGATGAGTTTACCAACAAACGCTTTACGTTTATTGCAGATCCTGATGGATTACCAATTGAGTTTTATGAATTATAAATTCTTCGTTTAATCAAGAATTTTCAGCTGAATATTTTTATACAACACTTTACTGTTTGGATCATGGCCCTGCAATGCAATGGTGCCACTGCTGAGTAATCGGCCTTCCATTCCTTTTTCACGCACAGGATTTTCCGGTTCTGTATAATCAACCAATTGTTTATTGTTTACAGAAACTTTGATGTTTTTATCTTTTACTACGATGTGCATGGTAAACCATTCGTTGTCTTTTGCAGGTGGTTCTTTTATATCCTGCACAGCATACAAGCCACCGGTGCGGCGCCAGTCGCCTTGCGAATTATTCACCTGCACTTCATATCCTTTTTTCGGCCATGAGCTTTCCTGGTATTGCGTGTGAATATATACACCTGAATTTGAACCGGGCATTGTCATGATATCAAGCTTCAGTTCAAAATTTTTAAAGTCGTGGTTTCCTGCTTCTCCATCGTAAAACAAATGAGCTACTTTTCCATTTGCCACAATTGCTCCATCTTCTACTTTAAATGTTTCCGGATTTTCGCCTACTTTCCAGCCATTAAGTGTTTTACCATCAAACAATGAAACCCATTTTTGTTTTTGCTTAGTTGCTGAAAGTAAAAAAACAGCGCAAAATAATACTGCAGTAATTCTTATAAAACGCATGGCAGAGGATTTAAATAATTAAGTTAACAAATGTATTCATTCATACTTTACTGTATTTTCTTTTTTTTTGTTGTGCAGGAAAGTTGAAAGAAACAGCAAGAAAAATTAGCAGTTAGTTTACATTTGTTGCATGCATATTATTGCTGTTATACCTGCCCGTTATGCGGCCACAAGATTTCCTGCAAAGCTGATGCAGATGTTGGGTGATAAAACTGTCATCCGCCACACATATGAAAATACAGTGGCTACCGGTTTGTTTACAGATGTGCTGGTGGTAACAGACAGTGATATCATTTTCCAGGAAATTACTTCTCATGGTGGTAAAGCAGTAATGAGCAGTAAAGAACATGAAAGCGGTACCGATCGTATTGCTGAAGCTGTGAAAGAAATGAATGTTGATGTAGTGATAAATGTACAGGGCGATGAACCATTTGTGCAGCGTGCATCTCTTGAAAAATTATGCAACATCTTTCATGATCAGTCGGTGCAGGTTGGTTCGTTAATGCATATTCTTACTGATGAACAACAGATCAACGATCCCAATTGTGTGAAAGTGGTGGTGAATACCCATATGGATGCTCTTTATTTCAGCCGGAGTGTTATTCCTTACAAAAGAGATGCTTCAGTACAAATAAAGTATTTTAAACATATTGGTATGTACGGCTACAGAAAAGATATTTTACTGCAGTTTACTGCTTTACCAGCCTCATTTCTGGAACAAACAGAGAAATTAGAGCAGCTTCGGCTCTTAGAAAACGGTTTTCGTATACGGATGGCGGTAACAGAACCTGTTGGCGTTTCAATTGATACTCCCGCCGATTTAGAGAAGGCAAAACAGCTTTTATAAGTAAAAACAGGTAGTGTTTAAAAAAAAAATAGAAAAGTCTTTCGCTTTCTCGAAAACGTTTCTATCTTACACTCGGTTTTTCATAGGATATTGGATTTTAAAACGGGGCAGGATTTCTATCTGGCCCCTTTTTTATTTTGTGCCACGATGGGTTTACCAAGTATATCCTGTTTTACACAATGTGATAGTTGAAATAAACCCTTGAAAAACTAGATCAGACCAAACTGGGCGCTTAATTCAAGCATACGATCTATTGGTTTCTTGGCCGCTAACCGTAACTCTTCATCCATTGTAATTTCCGGCATTTCATATTCCATACACAGGTAAATCTTTTCGAGTGTATTCCTCTTCATGTGCGGACAATCGTTACAGGCGCAGGAATTATCAGGAGGAGCAGGTATAAAGGTCTTGTGTGGGTTACTCTTGATCATTTGATGCAGAATACCCGTTTCAGTTGCCACAATGTATTCCTGGCTGCTGTCTTTCTCGGTGTATTTGAGCAGTTGAGTGGTGCTGCCAATAAAATCAGCCAGTTTCAATACCGGTTCTTCACATTCAGGGTGAGCGATCACTTTTGCGTTCGGATGACGGAGTTTCAGTTTGGTGATCTTTTCCACGCTGAATATTTCATGCACCATGCAGGCACCATTCCACAGCACCATATTGCGGCCGGTTACTTTGTTGATGTAAGCTCCAAGGTTTTTATCGGGCGCAAAAATAATCTTCTGTTCTTTTGGAAGACTTTCAACAATTTTCTGTGCATTACTGCTGGTGCAGATAATGTCGCTTAAAGCCTTAATACCTGCGCTGCAGTTGATGTAAGAGATCACCAGGTGATCTGGGTGTTTTTGCTTGAATTGTTCAAACAAAGGCGGCGGACAGCTGTCGCTGAGTGAACAGCCGGCTTTCATATCAGGAATAACCACTTTTTTGGTTGGGTTCAGGATTTTAGCCGTTTCGGCCATGAAATGCACACCGGCAAAAACGATGAGATCGGCATCAGTTTGTTGTGCTTTTTGCGCCAGGCCAAGGCTATCGCCGATGTAATCGGCCACATCCTGGATATCCGGTTCCTGGTAGTAGTGCGCCAGGATAATGGCATTTTTTTCTTTTTTGAGCCGCTCAATTTCGGCGAACAAATCTAATTCAGGGTCCAGCTCAATATTTAAAAATCCATTTTTTTCAACGTTTATCTTTGGATCAGTTACAAGCATTGTGTTCATCACGCTTTGTTTAAATTTGATTCGAAACTAGGATAAAAAAAATTAGCTGTTTTACCGTAGTATATCTTAATAGATACTTATTTATTTAATAATCTATTACTATTATGTATGTGAATTCGTGGATATCTCCACTTCAGTTCTTTTTGCAAAGTTAGCGAAGGCATGTTTATTCACATCAATTCCCAAGTCATCCACATTACCAGATGCAGCAGCAGTAAGGAAACAGCCGCTTTGTTCACAACTGTGGATTCGTAAATGCTTGTACAACTAACAACAGTATTTTTTCTTTTTGTTGTGTTAAACGGGCGGGGATAAACACGGGGTTGTAAACGTAGTTTTTGTGGCGAAGGTGAACCTTTACAGATCTCAACTAACCATTCACGAAGTTATCCCAGTTAAAAACGGCCATATCCACAGCTTTCAAGGTTTATTCACAGTGCTGTTGTGAATTCTTTATTTCTCTTTTTGAAACATCCGCCCCTTGTTTTCTAAAACCTTTACCCTGTGCAGATTACGGGAGTTTTCCACAATTTGTTCAAACCTCTTTTTCCCCCTATTTTTGCCGCTCACTTTTATAACGTACAATATACCATTATGTCCATTATTCAGCAGATTCGTGAAAAGTATGCAGCCGTGAGCATTGCTGTGATTGCTTTGAGCCTTATCGGATTTATTCTAACAGATTACTTTGCCGGCCGTGGTAGCGGTGCCGGATCGCAACCAACTTCGCTTGGTTCTGTAAACGGAAAAGATATTGATGTAAATGCATTCAGTGATCGTTTAACAGAAATGGAAAATGGTTACCGTGCACAGGGGATGGATGTAAATGATGAAATGCGCCAGCAATTGATCGAAATGTTATGGAGTAATGAAGTGGAAGAAACAATTCTTACTGCTGAGTATGAGAAACTTGGTTTAACGTTTTCTTCTGCTGATATGAATGAAGCATTGTATGGCAGTAATCCTCCGCCAGCGTTGGCACAACAATTCAGAGATCAGCAAACTGGTGCGTATGATGTAAATGCAGCACGTAAGTTTATCAATTCACTGAAGAATAAAAAAGCAAACGATCCACAACGTGTATATGTTGAGCGTAACATAATCGATTATATTGTACAAAATGGTTTGCGCACAAAATATGGTGCAATGTTGGCCGGAAGTGCTTTCTATCCAAAATGGTTAAGTGATAAAGATCTGAATGATCAAAGCAGTATTGCTTCTATCAGTTATGTTGCTGTTCCTTATACTACTATCAGTGACAGTGCTGTAAAAGTTACTGATGAAGATATCAATGCGTATGTACGTAAACATAAAAATGAATTTAAGCAGGAAGAAAGCAGAGCGATCTCTTATGTAATTTTTGATGCTGCCCCCAGTGCTGCAGATTCTGCTTATGCATTAAATGAAGTAAATAAACAATACAGTGCATTTGCAACATCAACTGATGCTGAACAATTTGTAATTGCCAACAGCTCAACAACAGCTTTCTATAATGGTTATGTGTTGAAATCTGCTTTACAGGTTCCCAATGCTGATTCTATCCGCAGTCTTCCAATAGGTGGCGTGTTTGGACCATACCAGGACGGGGGTAACTATGTTATCGCTAAAATGGTTGCAAAGCGTGATATTCCTGATTCAGTGAAATGCCGTCACATTCTTGTTGGAGTAATGGATCAACAAACCGGCCAGGCGATCATGAGCGATAGTGCTGCATTAAAATTGATCGACAGTATTAAAAATGCTGTGAATGCAGGAGCTAACTGGGGCGAAATGGTGAAGAAGTATAATCCATTAAGCGACGGAAGCCGTGAGAATAATGGTGAAATGACGTTTAGCGCTAACCAGGTGCAGTCACCAAACTTTGCAAAAGAGTTTGCAGATTTCATTTTGTTAGATGGTAAGCAAGGAGAAAGGAAAGTGGTGAAAACAAGCTTTGGTTACCACTATATTGAAATTATGGAGCAAAAGAAAATTGAACCAGCTTATAAAATTGCTTACTTCTCCCGTGCTGTTCAGCCAAGTGATGAAACTATCAGTGCTGCAAGCACAGCTGCTGCGCACTTTGCTGCTGAAGCCCGTAATGCCAAACAGTTTGAGGAAACAATTACAAAGAAGAAACTGGTGCCACGTGTTGCAGAAATTCGTCCTTCAGATTATTCTATCATCGGTTTAGGAGGTGCCCGTAACCTTGTGAAGTGGGTGTATGAAAATAAAGTGGGCAATGTGTCAGAACCAACAACACTTGGTGATAAAGTTGTGGTAGCACTGATTGCTGAAGAAAAAGAAGAAGGCGTGCCTGATGCTAAAACAGCACGTATGCAGGTAGAAAGTATTGTACGTAACCAGAAGAAAGCAGCAGAGATTATTGGTAAGATCGGTAATAACCGTGATCTGAACCAGATCGCAACCAGTTTTAAAACAAATGTGTTGCATGCCGATAGTATTTCTTTCTTCTCTCCGTTTATTCCCGGAGTTGGTATGGAGCCAAAAGTAACCGGTGCCGCATTTAACCCGGCGGCAAAAGGAAAAAGCAGCGAACCAATTGCCGGTAATACGGGTGTGTTTGTGATCCGTACAGAAAATGTCGGATTGCAACCTGCGGGCAACGCAGCTTACAACGACCGTCGTTTACAAATGGAAGCAGGTATGAAACAAAACGCTGCAAACGCTGCATTGCAATCGTTACGCAAGGCGGCTAAGGTAAAAGACAGGAGAATTAAGTTTTATTAATCTCCCCCGATTTTAAATAACCCAATGGGCATAACCTTAAGTTATGCCCATTTTTATGCACAGTAGTTTTACGAACAGAACCATGAAAAAATACGATACCTGAAAAAGGTAAAAAAGGAAGTTGCATATTTGGAGTAAATTTACTATCTCAATAGAAGTGATATGAGTGAAGTGATAGTAAATAAAGTAGCTGAAAGTGCCTTGCAAACCATTGATCTGGAAGCCTGGATACCGAAGGAAGAACCAGTTTTATTCGACTTGAAGGATTTCCTTTTTATGGGGTTGATCATTAAAGAGAAAGAATTCAGGGCCTCGCTTCAGCAAACAGATACAAGTGTTTATAAAGACAAAACTGTATTGATCAGTTGCAGTGCAGATGCCATTATTCCGATGTGGGCCTATATGCTGGTTGCGTCTTTATTGCAGCCCGTAGCAAAAGAATTGTTTTTGGGCTCAGCAGAAGAATGGAAGAAGCAAAAACTGATGCAGGCAATTGCAGCGCTTGATACAACAGTTTATAAAGATCAACGGGTGGTGGTAAAAGGATGTGGCGATGAACCGATACCCGAAGCGGCTTACCTGGAGATCACCAACAAATTAAGACCTGTAGCGAAAAGCATCATGTACGGAGAACCTTGCAGCACTGTTCCGATTTTTAAACAACCAAAACCAACTGTATAAACCTCAGTGCCACTTAACGACTTTCGTAATTACCATCCTTACCGGCTCACTCAAAGGCAAAGGAAGTTTTTGAAGCTATGGGAAAAACGCAGAACGATTCCCAGGTGGAAATATATTCTCTATCACGGTGTGTTAAGAGAAGGATTAATATCTATGCTTGTTATTAAGCTATTGCAGTTTGCATTTGATCCGAAGGCATTTACAGGTTTTTACTTTACTGTAATGGGTGTTATTTTACTCATCATGGAAATTTGTTTCTGGCTTGGCGGTGGTGGTATTATTGGCTGGTTCAAACACCGTAGTTATGAAACAGAATATGAAATGCTCAAAAGCATGGAACATTTTTAACTGCACTACTCTACCTCAACAACCATTTCAATTTCAACGGCAATATTCATTGGTAATGCAACCATACCCATGGCGGCTCTTGCATGTTTTCCTTTTTCACCAAAGATCTGTACCAGCAGATCACTGCATCCATTGATCACTTTTGGCTGTTCCGTAAAATCGGGCAGGCAGTTTACATAGCCATTCACTTTTACAATTCGTTTTACTTTACTCAGGTCGCCAGCAAGCGCATCTTTCAGTGTAGCAATAAGACTAAGTGCTGTAACCTTTGCTGCTTCATAACCCTTCTCAACCGTAAGGTCTTTTCCAATTTTACCTGTGATGTTTGTTCCATCGGCTTTTGTTGGTCCGTGGCCGGCAAGAAAAATAAGATTACCTGTGCGTACATACTTTACATAGTTGGCAATGGGCTTGCTTGCCGGGGGTAATTGTAATCCTAATTCTTTGATCTTTTCATCAGCTGTTTGTGCAGTTACAGTATGAAAAGAGAAAGCAAAAAGCAGTACAGTTAATCGTTTCATACAAGCATGTTTATTTGTTGCTATCATGTTTAATTAAAACCACCCTCTTTTACGGAAGAGATATAACATCACTAATGGAATTAAGATCATCATTCCGCAGGTTAAATAAAACCCCCACTTATGATGGGCGTAAGGAATTATATCAAAGTTCATCCCGAACATACCGCCTATCACTGTAGCAGGTGCGAGTAAGCAAGTTACAATTGCCATCACCTTCATTACTTCGTTCATCTTCAGGTTTACATTACTCAAATAAAGATCATGTAAGTTCATCATCATATCACGGTAGTTCTCTGCCAGATCATTTGCCTGCACAATGTGATCGTAAATATCTTTAAAGTATTTCTCTGTTCGTTCCTGTATGAGTGGACTCTCACTCCTCAAAATACCATTGACCATATCACGAACCGGAGCAATATTCCGTTTCAGTACAATCATTTCTTTTCGCAGCTGGTTAATCTTTGCCAGTGATCGTTTATTGGGATGCCGGATAATATCTTCTTCCAGCAACTCAATTTTATCACTCAGCTTTTCCATCACCAGAAAATAATTATCAACGATCATATCAATGAGTGAATAGAAAAGATAATCAGTTCCGCTTTGCCTGATCTTGTTATTTCTGAATTGCAGTTTATCTCGTAAGGGATTAAACACATCCCTGGAAGCATCTTCCTGGAAACTGAGGACAAACTGTTTACCCAGCACAATGGATATCTGTTCTGTTTCCACTGTTGAGTCCCTTTCGTTGAAGTATAACATATTCAACAGGCAGAACATCGTTCCATCAATATCGTCCACCTTTGGACGCTGCCCGATACTCAGGATATCTTCAAGTACGAGGGAGTGAATGTTGAAGTGATTACAAATATCTTCAATGTCTTTTCTGCGGATGCCATCCACATTAATCCATGTTACACTTACCGAATGTTTGTAACGGAAAGCATCTTTTACTTCGGCTAATTTTTCCTGGTGCAGGTTTTCAAAATCGTAATCATACACGTATAAATTGATATGATCAGGTTCTTTTCGAAGGGGAACTACAGTGGGATTTACGTTGAGGATACGTTTTGTCCGCAGGAGGTTGAAGGGGTTCAACACCAGGTCTAAATAGGAGCTCCGTTTTCTCATAATGAAAATTTAAACGAATTTAAACATTCATTGCGCATCTTCACAAGTGTTATGTAGCTTTAAGACATGATTCGATATCTCCTAACTCTTTGTTTTGTTGCACTGGTTGTGGCCTGCAACAACGAAGCCTCCAACGAAAGCAAAGCTGCAGCAGACGCTGAGCCGCCACAACAATGGTTTGTAACCGACACAGTTATTGTTTGGGATTGCAGTGCCGAAATGAAAGAGAAGAAAAAGATATTTACCCCCAAAGATTCTGTCACAG
>JAKFDY010000508.1:0-4033 GCA_036675885.1 Lacibacter sp.
GGTTGGTCATCGATCTCGGCAAGGGCACGCATAAAGTCTCCCTCGATTACGCGCCCCATAACGCCAACATGAATGGATCCACTAATGAAGCACTAATCGATTTTATAAGGATTGTCCGTATTAAATAAATGCTGAAATGAAAGTTTGTTATAGCCTTTTTCTTGTATGTCTCGTGTCTCTGACGTCGGTTGCGCAGACCGCTCCGGGCAATTGTACTTCCTTCAAAAAGAATGGAAGCCAGTTCATTTTTGACTGCTCGAATGGAGGCAAGGTGCTAGTCCAGCTTTGCAGCCGAAGTGTAGTGAAGGTGTGGTATGAACCGTCCGGAAATTTTGCGCGTTCGAATCCTTCATTCGCCGTGGTGGACGAGAACTTTGAAGACATGTCGAACGCGCATGTCGATGATCAGGCGCAGGCTTACGAGATATTTACGGGCACGTTGCGGATCCGGGTTAACAAGACCCCTTTCAACCTGCAAATATTCGACAAGTATCAAAAGCTCTTAATGGGCGACTATCAGGATCGGGGACACGTCGGTGACTCGTCTGCCGTTGCTGCGTACAAAGTGTTGCGGCCCGATGAACAGTTCTTTGGCGGCAGTACAAACGATCTGCTGAAAGCAAGAGTGAACGAAATTCCTATCTTAAGAAAAGACTTCATCGTTGATGAATACCAGGTAACTGAAGCAAAGGCAATGGGTGCTGATGTAATTTTGCTCATCGCTGCCTGTTTAACCCCTGCAGAAGTGAAACGATTAGCGACCTTTGCTAAATCGCTGGGACTTGAAGTGTTGCTGGAGCTGCATGCAGAAGAAGAACTGGAGCATATTTGTGAGGAAACGGAAATTGTTGGCATCAACAACCGTAACCTCAAAACATTTGAAGTGGATATTGAACGGAGTTTACGCATGGCCAAACAAATTCCGGCAAATAAAATTAAAGTAGCAGAGAGCGGAATAAGCTCAGTTGAAAATATTTTGTTGTTCAAAGCAAACGGATTCAGAGGATTTTTGATCGGTGAAAATTTTATGAAAGAAGAAAATCCGGGAAAAGCATTTGAACAATTCACCCAACAATTAAAAAAGCAGAAGCATGAATATTAAAGTTTGCGGTATTACCCAATTGAAACAGGTACAACAGTTAGAAGGATTGGATATTGATTTTGTCGGATTTATTTTCGACAAGAATTCTCCACGTTATGTGGAAGGAAAGCTCGATAAGAAAGAGATCAAGAAAGCAGATTACGACATGAAGAAAGTGGGTGTGTTTGTGAACCCATCGTACAGCGATATCCTCGATGCTATTGAAGATTACGGTTTGGATGTTGTGCAATTGCATGGCGAAGAAACACCTGAGTTTTGTGCTGATCTAAACGAAGATGTGGAAGTGATCAAGGTGTTTCATATTGATGAATCCGTAAAAGATATTGATGCATTAGTAGCGCCTTATGATGAAGCCTGCGATTATTATTTGTTTGATACCAAGAGCGGCAATCAGAAAGGTGGTACCGGTAAACAGTTCGACTGGGGCATTATTGAAAAGAGTAAAATTGAAAAGCCGTTTTTCCTGAGTGGTGGTATTGGTGTTGAAGATGTAAAACGGATCAAAGCATTTAAGCATCCTGATTTTTATGGCGTAGATATTAACAGCAAAGTGGAGAAAGCGCCCGGTGAAAAAGATATGAGTTTAGTGCTGCAGTTTAAGTTAGGAATGAAATAGTGAGTCATTCCGTCTGGCGCCCTCGGCTGACGGTTATGCGATGAATGATTGAAACGATTGCGTTTGCTTACAACCAACTAATTAAGGCAAAGCGTATGAGAATTAAAGTTTGCGGCATGACCGATTTGCAACAGATGCACCAATTAGGAGAAATGGGTGTTGAGTTTGCCGGAATGATTTTTTACCACAAATCGCCAAGGTTTGTGTTGAAACATTTAAACGGTGTGCAGGTGAAACGGGCGAAGCTGAAAGTGTACAAGGTGGGTGTGTTTGTAAATGCGTCTTATGATGAGATCATTAACCATGTTGAGAATTTTGGGTTGGATATGGTGCAGTTGCATGGCGATGAAACACCGAAGTTCTGTGAAAAAGTATCGGATTATATTTCAGTGATCAAAGCATTTCGTATTACTGATGATGATAATATTCCCTGGAAGATCAAAGATTATGTGGAGGCAGTGGACATGTACATGTTTGATACGATGGGTGCAGGGTACGGCGGCACAGGAAAGAAGTTTAACTGGAATATGTTGAAGGGCTTGAATATCGGCAAACCATTTTTCTTAAGTGGAGGTATAGAGCCAACCGATGCAGCAGCGATCAAAGAGTTTGCAAAAGAAGATGTAGCGAAGGATCTGTTTGCATTGGACATGAACAGTAAGTTTGAAACAATGCCCGGTGTGAAAGATATGGAATTGGTGAAGAAGTTTGTGGGAGAGTTGAGAGGATGAGCTTGAAACACAGAGAAACGGAGGCACAGAGAATTGAAGAGTTTGATTTTAATCAGGTAGATGGAGTCGTCATATCGACGAAGGAGATATCTCTAAAGTTTGAAATTGTTAATGTGTAAATGTCGGCTGTCGTGCATCTGCCGTTGTAAAATAACTTTTATGAAAAAAACTATTTGTTTGTTGATGATGTTTTTGGCTTATCAGACGCATGCTCAATTACGGGTAGAGAACATACAGACTGATAAAGACGCTTTAGATTTTATTCAAAGAGTTGGTGAGCAAAATAGGATGAAGTGGCCAAAAATAAGGTTCAAGGAGAAGGGGATGATTCTTGCAAAGTATTATAAAAAGGAGCATAGTGATTTTATTGATTCAATAACGAAGGAAAAGTGGGTTATTGCCGATTTCAATTCAGATGGTAAAAAAGATTTGGTGGCGGCATTTGGCTCTTATAGCAATCATGAATTGTTTGCTTTTATGTCAACTGCTGACACTGTATATAATTTGATATTCTTGGGTAATGTATATTCCAATTTATTTCCTTCCGGAGTCTCTCTGATTCACTATAATGATCAGTTGTTGTTACGGCTTTCGATACATCAACCAGGAGGGACAGGTGAGGACGTAAGGAGGTTTTATCGGTCGGATACTTTAGTGTATAAATTGTCATCCTTTGTTGAATGGAAAGAGAAATATGAAACGGAATTAAAATTTGATTCAATTGTGTTTGACATTGCACCTGTTTGGAATTATGGGAGACTGATCCCTCGAATGAAATTATATAGCAACGGCACTGTAAAACTCTTTCAAGGTTTTTTTGTTGATACTACTTTAGAAAAGAAGTGGCTAAATGGAGGGAAGATTTGCAGAACTTCTATTGAGAATGTGAGATTGATTGAACAAGTGCTTGCGCTGATTGATTATAATACTCTGAAATCGTTTTACGATATTCCAAGCGTTTCAGACCAGACAACTTACACTACGGAAGTTTTTTTACGTGGTGAAAAGAAAACAGTAGTTGACTATGGAGGATTAAATACTTATGGATTAAGAATGCTTTACAGTGAACTATCAAAAATGAAATCCATCTGTAGATATGAATAAGTGAGGCAAGCAAAGTCTTTGATGCAATTTGATCCAACCGATGAAAGGATTGCGACGCAACAGTTGATGCCATGAAAAACAAAAAGCTGGTATCATTAAAATATAAAAATGGAGACAACATATCAAAAACCTTCTTCGCAAGGTTATTACGGAAAATTCGGTGGAGCGTATATCCCTGAAATGCTGCATCGCAATGTGGAGGAGCTGCAGAGCCGTTACCTCGATATTATGAGCGATGCTGCTTTTCAAAAAGAGTTCAGGTCGTTGCTGAAAGATTATGTCGGTCGCCCGACGCCGTTATTTTATGCACAGCGGTTGAGCAAACAGTTCAAAACAAATATCTGGTTGAAGAGAGAAGATCTTTGTCATACAGGTGCACATAAGATCAACAATACCATTGGACAAATTTTGTTGGCGCAACGTCTCGGTAAAAAACGCATCATTGCAGAAACAGGTGCAGGGCAACATGGTGTGGCAACT
>JAKFDY010000509.1:0-30217 GCA_036675885.1 Lacibacter sp.
AGTTATTCCCCAGCATGTATGAACATCGTTGCAGTGTTGGTAAGCCGGGTGGTTTTTTTCAACGGGTTGATGAAGGCACGTGGATGGGACATGTGATAGAGCATGTAGCATTGGAACTGCAAACATTGGCAGGCATGGATACAGGATTTGGAAGAACAAGAGGTGCCAATGAAAAAGAAGGTATCTACTATGTTGTGTTTACTTACCTTGAAGAAGATGCAGGCGTTTATGCCGCCAAAGCTGCAGTGCGTATTGCAGAAGCTTTAGTTGCAGGAGAAGAATATAACCTTGAAGATGATATTCAGAAACTGAGAGAGATAAGAGAAGATACAAGACTTGGCCCTTCAACCGGTTGTATTGTGGATGAAGCAGCCAAACGAAATATTCCATATATCCGATTGAATAAACAAAGTTTGGTTCAGTTGGGTTATGGTGTACATCAAAAACGCATACGTGCTACCATTGCATCAACCACATCAAACATAGCTGTCGATATTGCCTGCGATAAAGAAGAAACAAAGATGCTTCTGGAAGCGGCTGAAATTCCTGTACCAAGAGGAACCGTGGTTCGTACTGAAGTTGGTTTGGATGAAGCGATTGAAAAATTTGGTTATCCTTTAGTGATAAAACCTATTGATGGTAATCATGGAAAAGGAAATACCACCAACATTACCAATAAAGAACAGGCATTAAAAGCATTTGAGGCAGCAAAGGCATATAGCAGAAGTGTAATTGCTGAACGCTTTATTACCGGTTTTGATTTTCGTATTCTCGTTATCAACCATAAATTTATTTGTGCTGCTTTGCGTACGCCTGCAAGTGCAATTGGCGATGGCGAACATACCATTCAATGGTTGATCGATGAAACGAATAAAGATCCCCGACGTGGTTATGGTCATGAAAAAGTATTAACACAGATAACTGTTGATGGCAGCACCATGAAGATCTTGGAGGAAAAAGGTTATACGTTAGAAACTGTTCCGCCAAAAGGTGAATTGGTTTTATTGAAAACAACGGCGAATCTTTCAACAGGTGGTACATCAACCGATGTTACAGATGAAGTGCATCCCGCCAATATTTTCATGTGCGAACGCATAAGCAAAATCATTGGACTTGATATTTGTGGAATTGATATTATGGCAACAGACTTACGCACTCCTGTAAGTGAAAATGGTGGAGCCATTCTCGAAGTAAATGCAGCACCTGGTTTCCGTATGCATATTGATCCGGCCGAAGGTTTGCCACGCAACGTAGCAGAGCCTGTGATTGACATGTTGTTCCCCAAAGGAAGTGTAGGTCGTATTCCCATTATCGCCATTACAGGAACAAATGGAAAAACAACCACTACACGATTAACAGCACATATTGCAAAAAGCGCAGGCAAGAAAGTTGGTTACACAACAAGTGATGGTGTGTACATCCAAAATCATTTGATGATGAAAGGCGATTGCACCGGGCCGATATCATCAACATTTGTATTGAAAGACCCCACTGTTGATTTTGCTGTATTGGAATGTGCAAGAGGTGGCATTTTAAAATCGGGTCTTGCATTTCAGAATTGTGATGTGGCCATTGTTACAAACGTAGCTGCTGATCATATTGGTCTTGGCGGTATCAACACCGTTGAGCAAATGGCAAAAGTAAAAGCTGTTGTTCCTGAAACTGTTTTCCCTCATGGCTATGCTATCCTTAATGCAGAAGATGATCTTGTGTACAAAATGAAAGATGATCTGAAATGTAATGTTGCATTGTTCAGTATGGATGAAAACAATCCACGCATGAAAGAACATTGTGCTGGTGGTGGTTTAGCAACTGTGTATGAAAATGGTTTCATCAGCATTATGAAAGGCACATGGAAAATTCGTGTGATGGCAGCCAAGGATATTCCGCTTACGTACGAAGGCAAAGCGGTGCACAATATCGCCAACTGTTTGCCAGCTGTACTCGCCACTTATCTTTATCGTGACATCAGCATTGATGATATACGTCAGGGATTACTTACGTTCATTCCCGGTGAAAGTTTAACGCCCGGGCGTTTGAATTTCTTTCACTTTAAAAATTATACGTTCCTTGCTGATTTTGCGCACAATCCACACGGGCTGCAATTGCTTTGTGAATTTGTAAGCAAACTTGATTACAAGTATAAAGTTGGCGTTATTAGTGGTACAGGCGACCGGAGAGATGAAGATATCCGTGAACTAGGCGAGATCAGTGGTAAATATTTTGATGAGATCATCATGCGATGTGATAAAAACCTGCGTGGCCGCACAGCCGAAGAAATCATGGACTTGCTTGAAGAAGGCATCCGCAAGGTGAATAAGACCATTCCGGTGATGAAAATTGCGAATGAAAATGAGGCGTTGGAATATATTTATGCCAATCCGAAGCAAGGCGCCCTTTACACGATCATGTGCGATGTGGTGGCAGGGGCACTCGATAAGATCAAGGAACTGAAAGACCGGGAAGACAAGAGTTGATCAATTTGATAAATTTTTTGGTTGATCATCTGTTGCGCCTTATTTTTGCAACCCCGAAAGGGAGATTGGCCTATAGTATAATGGTAGTACGACAGATTTTGGTTCTGTTTGTCTTGGTTCGAATCCAGGTAGGCCAACAGCAAAAAGGAAGACAAGACAATCTTCCTTTTTTATTTTTTCTAATAAATCGGATATCTGAGTTATTTGCGAAGGAAACAATCAAACTTTTCGAAATTATCACCCGATTCGAAAATCCTATTTGCTTAATGTTTTAGGATTCGAACCATCAAATTTCTGTTTAAGTTTTTTTTCAGAATGACTTCACTGCCTGCCATATCCACTTTATCCATTTCCTTACTTTCGAAACCACATGTTTTGCTATTCCTTGTCCGGGTTTGTATTCATTAATTATAACCTGAAGTCACTTATTTAATACGAAGCAAAATATTCATCCAAGGACAAGACGCAGGTCTTTTACTTTGTTCCAATTTTTTCAATTTCATAATAGGCTACTGCGGGTAAGATCTCCCCTGTCTCCAGCGTCACCTTGTTGTTATTTCCTTTTCGTTCTCCCCCTATAACCCATCCGACGAATTTCAAAACCCCTTCCCGGGATCGAATCTCGAGCGGTGCCTCTAACGTTACCGATCCATTAACCTGTGATAAGGGAAAAGGAGTGGCCTCCTGGATCATATCTTTTCCTGTAAGCACTTTTATTTTAACGTTGACAGAAGGAAGTGCTCCATCAATTCCCAGTTGAACAGCGGTTACTTCAGGTGCGTGTTGTAAATATTGGTTCACCCGTTTATTAACTCGTTTTAGCTCATACACGCCCCTGCCCCAGATACCTGCACGAATGATACCGGACCGGTCAGCAAACCAACGGCTCTGGTGCACTTTCATATCCATCACCCAGGCAGGGGGAAAACCTGGAGAACGGCTCCATTGCCAATCCAAAATATTATTTGTGCCACCTATTGCCATTATAGAAGGTACCGGCTTGTGACCTTTATAAACACCCTGGTTCGTTCCAACGTAAATACTTATACCGATGGAATCCGGGACCAAAGGATCTACGACGATACTGGTGAGGGTGGTAACTAAGAAATCAGGTAAAAAATTTTCATCTATACTCTTTGCCACCCAGCCATTAGCCTGTTTCGTGAATTCCCGTATACGACCAGGACCTCCTGGACGATTGAATACCGCATAGATTCGTTCGTTACGTAAAAGATCTGGGGCAATGGCAACAACTGCAGAATCACAATCACATATTTTTGTCCAACCAGCCTCAGGTGAACCTCTCCATATCTGGCCTTTTTCTGTGCCTATATAATAAACAGGTGTTGCTTCAAGCAAAGCACTACGGAATGCGATGAAGGTTGACTTGCCTCTCTTACCAGGACCTGGATCGATAACCTCCCAGGAGCTAGCTTGCAATAGTTCGCTTGGCGGGGCTAAATTGGCAACTGTGGTGCGATAAATAATCCCTTCATTAAATGTTGTTCGCAATAAATGACCTGGTCTATACGGATCAGTCCAGAACTTTCCTGCTGTCATATTCCAAATGATACCTTCGTCTTTTGCTGTTCCCGGGGAAGTAATTCTATGGCGTTGGATGGAACCTCCCCAGCCGGCATTATAATTATTATAGGCTACCTGGTGGATATAACCAGGTCCTTCTATTAGACCCTCATCAATGGCAACCTGGAAACCATCACCGCCTCCGAAATGCCCCGAGCCAGCGCCCGTAAGCGTCCATGCATTACCATTATGCCAGATGCCCGAGGCTGTTATATATGAATAACGCGAATTTAAAGCGATCGAACCCACATGCCCGATCGCCAGTCCTTTTGAAAGCGGTACCCAATAAACAAGACCTTCGCTATTCACAACACCTTTGGAAATTCCTCCATCTGTGGCCACATAGATGATCTGCATCTGTTCAGCGGTTGGAATAAAGCTACCCAGAGGAGCCATAACGATTTCATGTACATCTGCGTGCAGATCTATCCCCTGCCGAAAAGAGCTAACCCCCTGAAAGGCTTTACAACAACCGATTTCATACCAGGAAAAACCGGTAACTGGCGGATTGAGTTTGTAGTTATTCATACCTCCTGAAACTCCTCCATCCCTCGCCCGGAATAAACCTATCCCACCGACATAGATTTCGTCGGAATTATGGATACCCACAGCCAGGGCATTATTAAAGTTGAGCTGCTGAGGAGTTCCGGGATTGTTAGGAGGATTGGGTAAGGCCTGCCAGTTCACTCCCGCGTTCGTGGTCTTATACAACTGGTACATATTATTGGTCATCTCCAATCCTGCGTAAATCAATTGTTGAGAAGCATTACGCCCACCGTTTGCCATCGTGATCCGTTTGAAACCTGCAGGAAGACCCGTATTCACTTGAGTCCATGACTGACCGGTGATATCCGTAGATTTAAAAATGCCAACACTTGTAAATGCTGCATAGATCACACGGCGATAAGGATC
Organism: Lacibacter sp.; assembly: GCA_036675885.1. Taxonomy (GTDB): domain Bacteria; phylum Bacteroidota; class Bacteroidia; order Chitinophagales; family Chitinophagaceae; genus Lacibacter. The sequence continues at coordinate 4,974 of JAKFDY010000509.1, forward strand.
CCAGGTTATGTCGCTAACATTCGATCCCGGCAGACCCGTCCTCAATCGTACCCAGCAATCAGAACCATCTTCTACATACTTAAATACTCCCAAATTTGTCGCGGCGAAAACCACGGTAGGGTTGCTGGTGGTAACGATCATCCGGTTTACCTGTGCTCTTGCCATAAGAGAATTGAGACAACCATTCTGTAAGAGACTATTCCCGGTAGAATGCCAGGTAAGGCCATTATCGATGGAACGAAAAACACCAAGAGGCGGACCAACAGTACCATCAAGGATATTCGGCTCACCTGTTCCTGCATAAAGGATATTGGGGAACAATGGATTGATGGCCAGTGATCCAACAGCCATAGTTCCTGTTTTTTGACCCTGCTGATCCGTGCGAACCAACTGAAAGTCTGATATGGCTGTCCAGTTAAGTCCTCCATTAGTTGTTTTCCAGATCCCACCGCCGGAAGATCCAATGTAAACGATGTTGGCATCTCTCGGATCCACTGCAATGGCATTGACCACGCCACTATATACATCTCCATTGTACTGGTGCGTACCAAACGACCCAATGGATACCCATTCATCCTTCTGCATACTTGGCGGGCTTGGTAGTTCAAGTATACCGCCATTGGTTCCGCCAAATACATTCCCGATGCCTGGTTGCGCGATGCCGGAAGATGGAATAATGTAACAGATAAGTATGATCTTCAAAGAGAGTGTGAACATTTTCATAATCAAAGATTTTGAGGTTACTTGAAAAAGATTATGGCCAGCGATCATTTTTAAAGATGCAGGTGAAATAGAATTGTTTAAAGTGGAAGGGATCAAACAGGGCAATGTATGATCGTCGAAATAGCGAGAGGCCGCGACCGCTTTCTAATCTGTATTTGTAATGAAAACTATATACAGACGTTAAGTTCTGAGTAGTTGCCAATATCCAGGAAATGAAACTGGGCATACAGGTAGTTTTGGTAACTAAGATACAAAACTACATATACGAAAAACAATACCCCTTTTGGAGGGCCTTGTAAATAAAAGCCAGCCAAACGGGCTTAATATCATTCAGGCAAAGGGAGGTTTTACATTTCTATTTCGACCTTAATAAAATTCAGAATATCTTATGCAATTAGTGCAGCCAGCAAATGAAGATCATCTATAAAATGGTTCGAAAAATGTCCATGCAGGTCAACATAAGAAAGCTGAAACATTTTTGTTTCGGCTTTTTTATTGCAGCAAATAGATTTTTTGTTCTGATTGTCTTAGTTCCCTGCCCGAATGAATTCGTTCAGGCGGGGAATCCAGGTAGGCCAACAAAGTTCCGGGTGTATTATCAGGCATTCTGTAAGATGCTGATGCATTTCTGCAAACTTTCTTTCCATTCAGAAACAGCCACATCATATGTTGATTTAATCTTGTCTTTGTTGAGTAAAGAGAATTTTGGGCGGCGGGCAGGTGTTGGATATTGTGCTGTTTCAATAGGATGCACAACAGCTTTGCTGCCAGTTATTTCTTTAATGGCCTGTGCAAATTCAAACCAACTGAGCTTTCCTTCATTGCTGTAGTGATAAATACCACTCGCCCACTTGCCGGAAGAAATAATATCAAGTATTGCCTTTGCAAGATCAGCAGCATAGGTTGGTGAGCCAATCTGGTCAGCTACTACATTTAATTCATTGCGTTCATTCATTAGTCGCATCATTGTCTTCACAAAATTGTGACCGAATGAAGAATACACCCATGCTGTACGAATGATAATAGCATCGTCATCTTCTTTCATGCACAACTGCTCGCCTAACAGTTTTGATTTTCCATACGTATTGATCGGCCCCGTTACATCATCTTCTTTATATGGCGTTTCACTTTCGCCATCGAACACATAATCGGTGGAAATATGAATAAACTTTGTTTGATACTTTTTGCAGATTGCTGCCAAGTGACCAACGGCTTCACCGTTTACAAGCATAGCCATGTCCTGTTCACTTTCTGCTTTGTCTACAGCAGTATAAGCAGCACAATTAATACAGTATTGCGGTTTTGTTGCAATGAAAAAATTTTCAACCAACCCGTAATGATGCAGTTTTAAATCTTCACGTGAAGCAAATACAAAACGATATTGCGGGTAATCATCAGAAAGTTGCTGCAACTCCTTTCCAAGCTGACCATTACTACCTGTAACAAGTATAACCGGCTTTTCCATATCAATTATTAAAAGAGGCTGTCTTCGCCCAGATCAGTAAATAATGAATTGAGCTGATCTTTCCCTGAAACAATTTCTTTTCCAGCTTCAATTTTCCAATCAATTTTTAAAGACGGATCATTATACAACAAACCACCTTCGCTTTGTTTATTGTAGAAATTATCGCATTTGTATAATACTTCAGCTGTTTCGCTTAATACTGAAAATCCATGTGCAAAACCACGGGGAACCAGCAAAGCGTTCTTTTTCTCTGCAGTTAATTCAACAGCATACACCTGTTTAAAAGTGGGTGAATCTTTTCGCAGATCAACTACAACATCTAAAATTCTTCCACTTAAACAACGCACAAGTTTCGCCTGTGCATGTTCTCCTTTTTGAAAATGCAGTCCACGGATTACACCGTATGTAGAACTGGATTGATTATCCTGCACCCAGTTATAAAACAATCCTTCCTTCTCGAAGGTCTGTTGGTTGTATGATTCAAAGAAATACCCCCGCTCGTCGCCAAATACATTTGGTTCAAACACTACCAAGCCGGGGAATCCTGTTTGTAAAAAAGCCATAAAACTGATGTAGGATTTAGGATGTAGGATGTAGGATTTAAAATCACAAATCAGACATCCGACATCAGACATTATTTATTATCTTTTTTCGTATTGTGCATCGTAGTACTTCTGATAATCGCCACTTGTTACATGATTGATCCACTCTTCATTACTCAAATACCATTCTACTGTTTTTTCTAATCCTTCTTCAAATTGAAGCGATGGACTCCAGCCTAATTCTTTGTTGAGTTTGGTTGCATCAATGGCATAACGCAGATCATGACCTGCACGATCTTTCACATAAGTGATGAGCTTGGCACTTTCTCCTTCTGCACGACCAAGCTTCTTATCCATGATGCTGCAGAGCAAGTGAACGAGATCAATATTCTTCCATTCATTAAAACCACCTACATTATAACTTTCACCGATCTTTCCTTTATGGAAAATAGTATCGATGGCTCTAGCATGATCTTCTACAAACAGCCAGTCACGAACATTTTCACCCTTACCATACACAGGCAATGGTTTATTGTTTTTGATGTTGTTGATCATTAACGGAATTAATTTTTCCGGGAAATGATGTGAACCATAGTTGTTACTGCAATTGCTCATCACCACCGGCAAGCCATACGTATCATGATAAGCCATCACAAAATGATCAGACGCAGCTTTAGAAGCTGAATAAGGTGAATGCGGATCGTATGGTGTTTCTTCAGTAAAGAAACCTGTTTCGCCTAACGAACCATATACTTCATCGGTTGATACATGATAAAACAACTTGCCAGCATAATTGCCATTCCAATGCTTGCGACATGCATTCAGTAAAATAGCTGTACCCAACACATTTGTTTTTACAAATGCCAATGGATCTAGAATGCTACGATCAACATGACTTTCAGCTGCCAAATGAATCACTGCATCAAAATGATATTGATTGAAGAGTTGTTCTACACCTGCTTCATCAGTAATATCAATTTTAGCAAAGGCATAATTTGGTTTATCCTGTACATCTTTCAGATTCTCAAGATTACCAGCATAGGTTAATGCATCACCATTTACAATTTTGTAATTGGGATACTTATTTACGAACAGACGAATTACATGACTGCCGATAAAACCAGCACCGCCTGTTACCAATATTGTTTTTTCGAATGTGCTCATTATAAGCTCCAGTATTTGAGTTTTGAAATTTTATTACGATAGATGCCTTTGAGATCGGCAAACATGGCCTTCTCATTAGCAATAGACACCAAGTATTCTTCTGTAAATGCTGTGTAAGGATGATGTGCTACTGCCAATACAATTGCATCATAGCCTTTCCCAATGCCTTCAGTGAGTGTTAATCCATATTCATCCTTTACTTCTGCAGCATCGGCATGCGGATCAACAAAATCAACAGCTACATTATACTCCAGTAATTCTTTTACCATATCCGCAACTTTTGAGTTACGGATATCTGCCACATTCTCTTTAAACGTTGCACCTAACACCAATACTTTTGCAGTGGCAGGATTTGGTGCATGCTTGATGATATGCTGAATAATTTTCTTTGCAACATAACGAGGCATCTCATCATTTACAAACCGACCGCTGGCAATTACTTTTGAATTATAACCAAGTTGCTGTGCTTTGTAGGTTAAGTAGTATGGATCAACCCCAATGCAATGACCACCAACTAAACCCGGTGTATATTTATGAAAATTCCATTTTGTTCCTGCTGCTTCCACCACATCAAATGTATTGATGCCAATACGATCAAAGATGATCGACAGTTCATTCATCAATGAAATATTCAGATCACGTTGTGCATTTTCAATGATCTTTCCAGCTTCTGCCACTTTAATATTTGGTGCACGATGTACTCCAACCTTCACAACGCTTTCGTAAACTGCAGCAATTTCCTGTAACGATTCATCATCACAACCGGAAACAATCTTGATGGTGTTGCTTAATGTATGATGTTTATCCCCTGGGTTAATTCGTTCAGGGGAGTAACCAATTTTAAAATCAATCTTTCCGTTTAAACCACTGAACTGTTCCAGTATCGGCATGCAATCTTCTTCTGTGCAACCGGGATAGGTTGTGCTTTCATAAATTACATAATCACCCTTCTTCAACACCTTGCCCACTGTTTCACTTGCTTTTTGCAATGGTGTTAGGTCTGGTACTTTATGATCATCAACCGGCGTTGGAACGGTTACAATAAAGAAAGAAGCTTCCTTCAAAACATTCACATCATCAGTAAACACAATATCTCTGTCTGCAAACATGTCCGCATCTACTTCTTTGCTGGGATCTTCGTTGCGCTGCATCATTTCAATACGCTTCTTGTTAATATCGAAACCGATCACCTGCATGTGTACAGCCAGTTCCAATGCCAATGGCAAACCTACATAGCCTAAACCTACTACTGCTACTTTCTTTTCTTTATTGATTAATGATTGATACATATGCCTGATGGCTGATTTAGGATGTCTGATATTAATTCGCTGTTCGACCGTTCTTACTCTTATTCACAATTCACCATTGACCATTCACTATTTCATGCTCACAAACTCTTTCGGCAATTTGCTCCACTCTTCCCGAGGAAGATTCTTGAAATACTCATAAGTAATCTTCAATCCTTCTGCACGACTTACTTTCGGTTCCCAACCTAAGATTGCTTTTGCTTTTGTTATATCCGGTTGACGTTGCTTCGGATCATCAACAGGCAATGGCTTGTAAACGATCTTCTGCGATGTACCTGTTAACTTAATCACTTCCTCTGCAAATTCTTTTAAAGTGATTTCTGCAGGGTTACCAATATTCACCGGCATATCGTAATCGCTCATGAGCAAACGATAAATACCTTCAACCAGATCATCAACATAACAGAAACTTCTTGTCTGGCTGCCATCACCAAACACCGTCAAGTCTTCACCACGTAAGGCCTGGCCGATAAATGCAGGTAATGCACGGCCATCGTTGAGTCGCATACGTGGACCATACGTATTAAAGATGCGTATGATTCTTGTCTCAACACCATGAAAACGGTTATACGCCATCGTAATACTTTCCATGAACCGCTTTGCTTCATCGTACACACCACGTGGACCAACAGGATTTACATTACCCCAATATTCTTCTGTTTGCGGATGCACCAACGGATCGCCATACACTTCAGAAGTTGAAGCAACGAGAATGCGTGCACCTTTTGCTTTGGCCAAACCTAAACAGTTGTGTGTACCATGTGCACCAACCTTCAATGTCTGAATCGGGATTTTTAAATAATCGATCGGGCTTGCAGGCGATGCAAAATGAAGGATATAATCGAGCTTGCCGGGAATGTGAATGAACTTGGTTATATCATGATGATAGAATTCAAATTGCTCCAGTTTGAACAAATGCTCAATATTTTTCAGATCACCTGTGATCAGGTTGTCCATTGCAATTACATGATAACCTTCTTTGATTGCACGGTCGCATAAATGCGAACCAAGAAAACCTGCAGCACCAGTAATTAAAATTCGTTTACGATCCATAATATTTTATTTCAGTAGTATTCTAATAACTAAACTCAGAACTTCAGAACTAGCTAACTTTTTCCCTACCCACGCTCTCGTAAAAGAAACCAAGTTGTTTCATTTGCTCTCTGTCGTACACGTTACGTCCATCGAAAATCACTTTATTCTTCAGCATAGAAGAAATCTTTTCAAACTCAGGTGTACGAAACTCACTCCACTCAGTTGCAATAATCAATGCATCTGCATTTTCCAGAGCATCGTATTGGCTTTGTGCAAAATCAATTTTATCACCCACTACCTGTTTTACATTCGGCATGGCTTCGGGATCGTATGCATGTACAGTAGCACCTGCTTCTGTTAATGCATCAATCATGTATAAAGCCGGTGCTTCACGAATATCATCAGTGTTTGGTTTAAACGCCAATCCCCACATTGCAAAACGTTTTCCTTTCAGATCATTATTGAAGTATGCATTGATCTTTGGCATGAGGAACAATTTCTGTTCTTCATTCACCTTCATCACTGCATTTAATATTTCAAAATCATATTCCACTTCGCTTGATGATTTCACCAACGCCTGTACATCTTTCGGGAAACAACTTCCGCCATAACCAATTCCGGGGAACAGGAAACGTTTACCAATACGTTCATCACTGCCAATTCCTTTACGTACCATGTCCACATCGGCACCGAGGCGTTCGCACAAGCGTGCAATTTCGTTCATGAAAGATATTTTCACAGCTAAAAAAGAGTTCGCTGCATACTTCGTGAGTTCAGCACTTTTCTCATCCATAAAAATTACGGGGTTGCCGCTACGCACAAACGGTGCATAGAGATCGGTCATAATCTTCTTTGCACGGTCATCGCTTGTACCCACAACCACACGATCAGGCTTCATGAAATCATCAACCGCCACACCTTCACGTAAAAATTCGGGGTTACTTACTACAGCAAAGGCCCCCTCCAAACCTCCCCCGGAGGGTGAGGCTTTTGCGGCACTCTGAAGAATTGCAGCGTTTACTTTATCAGCAGTCCCTACAGGAACAGTGCTTTTATCAACGATGACTTTAAATTCATTTGGTTTAAGAATTTTTCCGAGATCATCGGCCACACCTAAAATATATTTCAAATCGGCACTGCCATCTTCACCGGGAGGTGTTGGCAAAGCAAGAAATACAATGGTTGCATCTTTTACGCCTTCTGCAAGGTTGGTGGTGAAATGCAAACGACCTTCTTTTAAATTGCGGAGAAATATTTTTTCCAGACCGGGTTCATAGATTGTAATCTGCCCGTTCGATAATTTATCAACTTTGTTTTTATCAATATCAACACAGGTTACCTGGTTGCCTGTTTCTGCAAAACATGTTCCTGTTACAAGGCCTACATAACCTGTTCCAACGACTGCGATTTTCATCTGTTAATTTCTGTTTATGATTTTGTATTAAGATATTCTAACACTTTACTTGTGATCAACTGTAATTGTTCTTCTTCCAACTCTGTATGCATCGGTAAAGAAATTACACGATCGGTTAACCAATCTGTAATAGGCAAATTATAATCAGCACCACCAAACGATGCAAACATTTTCTGGCGATGAGCCGGCACAGGATAATAGATCATAGAAGGAATTTTCTGTTCAGCTAAAAATGCATTCAATCCATTTCTTACTTCCGCAACATTTTCAAAACCATCCAGTGTTAATGTGTATTGATGAAACACATGATTGCTGTAGGGTGCACGATAAGGTGTAACGATGTTTTTATGACCAGCAAATGCAGCATCATAATAATCAGCAGCCTTGCGACGTGCAGCAATATATTCGTCGAGTTTTTTAAGTTTGATTTTTAAAACAGCTGCCTGCACAGTGTCTAATCGTGAATTACAACCCACTACTTCATGATAGTAACGCACTTTTTGTCCGTGGTTTGCTACCATCTTCAATTGATCCGCCAATGCATCGTCATTCGTAAACATTGCCCCGCCATCACCATAACAACCTAAGTTCTTTGAAGGAAAGAATGATGTGCAACCAATTGTTCCAATTGAACCGGTTTTCTTCTTTGTCCCATCGGGATAAATATAATCCGCACCAATCGCCTGGGCATTATCTTCTATTACATACAGATTATGTTCCGCTGCAATCTTCATGATCTCATCCATGTTAGCCGAATGACCATATAAATGAACCGGAACAATTGCTTTTGTTTTGGGGGTGATCGCTTTGCGGATCGCTTCCGGATCGATACAAAATGTCTTCGGATCAACTTCTACAAACACCGGTTTCAAACGGAGCAACGCCACCACTTCAACCGTAGCAATGTATGTGAACGAAGCCGTAATCACTTCATCACCAGTTTGCAGGTTAAGCGCCATCATGGCAATCTGCAAGGCATCGGTTCCGTTAGCACAGGGAATTGTATGTTTTACGCCGAGGTATTGGCTCAAATCACTGGCCAGTTCCTGCACTGGTTTGCCATTAATAAAAGCTGAACTGTCAAGAACATCTAAAACGGCAGCGTCTACTTCCTGCTTAATTGCAAGGTATTGCTGCTTAAGATCAACCATCTGTATAGGTCGCATAAATAAGCTTGTTTAAACGGGGGCGAAAGTACGTGAAAAATGCCGTTTTGCTGCTTACAAACCAATGCAATACGTTAAGTTTTCACCATCCATTCCTTTCCTCTTAGATTTGTGGCGCATGATCTTCTTTTACAACATATTTCGGGTTGCCTACAAAACAGCCATCGGCGTGGCTGTCAATTGGAACTCAAAAGCTAGAAAATGGGTCGATGGCCGTAAGTACTGGCGGCAGGAATTATCCGCCAACTGGAAAATTGAGCCGGGAAACCCGGTGGTGTGGATGCACTGCGCCTCGTTGGGCGAATTTGAACAAGGACGACCAATTATTGAAGAGATCAAAACTCAATATCCAAAACCCAAAATCCTGGTTACCTTCTTCTCCCCTTCGGGTTATGAAGTGAGAAAGAATTATAAAGGTGCTGATCTTGTGATGTACCTGCCATTCGATTCAGAAAGAAATGCAACTGACTTTCTTGATATCGTTCAGCCACAGCTGGCCATTTTTGTGAAGTATGAATTTTGGCATTACTACCTTGCAGAGCTGAACAACAGAAAGATCGAAACCATTCTGGTGTCGGGTATTTTTCGTCCGTCTCAGGCTTTTTTTCAATGGTGGGGAGGTTTTCACAGAAACATGCTGCAACAGTTTTCTCATCTGTTTGTACAAAATGCAGCTTCAAAAGATTTGTTAGACAGAATAGGCCTTGGTAACAAAACAACTGTTGCCGGTGATACACGTTTTGATCGTGTAATAACTGCGGCTGAACAATGGAAACCCATTGAAATTGTTGATACGTTTTGTGGAACTGATTTTGTTATGGTGGCAGGAAGTACCTGGCCTGAAGATGAAAACATCATTGCTGATTGGATGAAAGCAAACAATAAGTACAAACTCATCATTGCACCGCATGAGATCAAACAAGAAAATATCAATCGCTTAAAAACTTTATTCCCCAACTCAGTTTCATTTTCAGAACTCACTACTCAGCAGTCACTACTCACCACTAACCGTATTCTCATCATCGATAACATCGGTTACCTCTCCCGTTTGTACAAATACGGATCGGTTTGTTATGTAGGTGGCGGTTTCAATAAAAGTGGTCACCACAATATTTTAGAGGCTGCAGTTTATGGCAGCCCCGTGATAACCGGGCCCAATTTTGAAAAGTTTAAAGAAAGTGTTGATCTGAAAAAGCTCGGCGGAAGTTTTACGATCAATAATGCAGCCGGGTTAACAGAAGTTATGCAGCAGATGAAAATTTCGGCAGCAGGAACTATTGCAAAAAACTATGTAAAGGAAAATGCGGGAGCAACCGCAGCCATACTCAACTGGCTTCAGGAGAAACGTCTTTTCACCAACGCATAAAACTCCTGCACTGCAGGACGATCATTATCCCAACCCAGTTTAATTTTCAATTCACGCTCCATCCAGTATTGAGCTTCGGGGTAAATAGAAAAATTATTGATGGTTTTAATGCTGCGTTCGTACATCACTTCATCACCACGGAACAGTTCGTTGATAAATACAAAACGGTCGTTGATGCCGATAGCTTTTTTAAGATCTTTAATAGATGATCCTTCATTAAGTTTATGTCCTACTTCTGTTTTATGTTCGCCCAGTTGTTCGTTGAGTGATAATTGCTGGCCGTTGTTCATCTCATTCACTTCTTTTGAAGATGATGCAGATTTTTTAGACTCCACATAATTCGGCTGATGAATAAGCGTAGGAATTTCCGGTTCTTCATCAAACAACAAAACAGGTTTGTTCTGATGTTGCTGTGCTTCCACTTTTTTTGCAAACTCTGCTTTCTGACGTATCTCTTCCAGTTCAGCTTCTACTTCGCTTTCATCGATCTGCAACACTTCAAGAATTTTTTCTGCTGGTTTTTCTTCTACTTTAACCACTGATGGCGGAACTAGTCTTGTAGCAGTTACAGTTTCTGGTGCTGTTTGTACCGGCAATGTTACTCTTGAAGCCGGTAACACAACCGCTACACGGTTACTGCCTTTTGTTTCTTGTTTTTGTTGAGATTGCTGTTCCAATTCTGCACGAAGCATATTGGTGAGTATCAGCATTTGTGCTGCATCGGCGTTTCTTTGAAGAGCCTGCTGTAATTGTTCAATAAGAGAAGCAATTCGTTCCATGAATAGTGCTTACTTTTGGCGGTATTGGAAATTTGCCGTTAAGTTACAAACAGTTTGGCATAAAATATTGATAATGTTTATTGAACCAAATATAAAAGGCGACCGGAGAGGCTGGATTGAAGTGATCTGTGGTTCCATGTTTAGTGGAAAAACAGAGGAACTTATCCGCCGTTTAAAGCGGGCACGCATTGCCAATCTCAAGGTTGAAATATTTAAACCGGCTGTTGATGTACGTTATGATGATGTAAAAATTGTTTCGCATGATGAGAACGCTATTCAATCAACACCTATCGACAATTCACAAAAAATACTTTTACTGTCGCAGGATGTGGAAGTAATTGGTATAGACGAAGCACAGTTCTTTGATCCTGAAATTACCAACGTATGCGAGCAACTTGCGTTGCGTGGTGCCCGTGTAATTGTTGCCGGGCTTGATATGGATTATAAAGCACAGCCTTTCGGACAAATGCCCAACCTGCTTGCAGTGGCCGATTATATTACCAAACTGCATGCAATCTGTGTAGTGTGTGGCAATATTGCCAATTACTCTTACCGCACTTCAAGCGAAGGCGGGCAAGTGGTGCTCGGCGAAAAAGATAAGTATGAACCCAGGTGCAGGCATTGCTATCATCTTCAAAACAGTTAACAGTAACTATTCAATCATAAATCATCTACTTCATATTGGCATCTTCAAAAAAAATAATTGCGCTCTTTAGAAAAGATCTGTTGCTTGAAATAAGACAGCAGTACACTTTTTATGGCATTGTATTATACATCGCCTGTACGGTGTATGTATTATTTCTGGCTATCAACGAGCCTGATGGGAGCACCTGGAATGCTTTGTTTTGGGTAAATATGTTGTTCATCAGCATCAATGCAGTAGCTAAAAGTTTCCTGCAGGAAAGTCGTGGCCGTATGCTTTATTATTATTCCCTTACCAGTGCACAGGAATTTATTCTTGCAAAGCTGTTGTACAATATATTGTTGATGCTGGTAATGAGTTTACTCAGCCTCATCACATTTAGTTTTTTCCTTGGTGGTCCTTTTTTACATGCCGTTGAATTCGTTGGCATTACCATACTTGGCGGCATCAGCATGAGCCTTGTGTTTACGTTGATGGCCGCCATTGCATCCAGGGCTAATCAAAATGCAGCGATCATGGTCATCATGGGATTCCCGGTTATTATTCCCCAGCTGTTGTTGCTTATCCGTATTTCCAAGTCGGCTTTTGGTGAAATTTTTAAAGAAGGTGCTGTTTTTCAAATGGTTTTATTGTTGGGCGGGCTCGATGTACTGGTACTTGCACTCTGCATGATTTTGTTTCCCTTTTTATGGAAAGATTAATATTCAACCACTAACTTTGCCGCACTTTAAACAGGCAAAACAAATGTTTGTGTTTGTTTTATAAAGCTGATTATATGCATAAATCCTGGTGGAAGATAGCGTCAGTTATTTTACTCGTTTACACCATTGTTGGTGGTTTCTTGATGGATGTACCCCGTCTTTTTATTTTAAATGAATCAATTCGCAACCTCTACTTTCATGTAAGTATGTGGTTTGCCATGATGATTTTGTTTGGAGTAAGCCTCGTGTACAGTATAAAATACCTCAGTAAACAACAATACAAGCACGACATCTATGCTTCTGCTTATGCAGGCACGGGTACGTTTCTTGGTTTGCTGGGCTATGCAACAGGTGCGGTTTGGGCAAATTATACCTGGGTAACCGATCAAGGGCAATCGCTCAGTAATATTCTGAAAGAGCCAAAGCTTTTAGGAGCCGGTATCGCTATTCTTATCTACTGTGCCTATTTTGTGTTGCGTGGAAGTTTTACTGATATGGATAAAAAAGCAAGGGTAACAGCGGTGTACAACATCTTTGCTTTTGTAATGCTCTTCCCTACCATCTGGATCATTCCAAGATTGGTGGGCAGTTTACATCCCGGCGCACCCGGTAGTGATAGCGGTAACCCTGCACTCAACTTTAATGATATCGATAGCCGTTTACGTATGGTATTCTATCCTGCGGTTATCGGTTGGACGCTTTTAGCTGTCTGGATCACTACACTCAAAATCAGAACCCGGTTATTGGCCGATAAATCACTTTTGTAATGATATATCCATAAAAATTAGCGACTAATTTATACAAACAGGCGAGATAATTTTTATGGATATACTATGTGACCAAAAAAAGATAAAAAAGAACACATGAAAAAAGTTTTTGCAACAATTCTTCTTCTCACCCTCAACCTTTTGTTGATCTCATTTTCCGCAACTGCACAAACCGAGCAACCGGAAATGGCAGATGCCATGCGCAGCAATGGGAAGATTTATGTGGTGGTGGTTATTTGTCTCATCATCTTATTTGGTCTTATTGGCTATGTGTTTCGTATAGACAGGAAACTAACCAAACTGGAAAAACAGCAGAAAGATTAACGCTTGCTATATATTAAATTAAAAAAACGATTGTATGTCAACTACGAATTACAGTTTCTTTGGAGCAGTAGAACAGAGCTTCGATAAAGCTGCCGCTTTTACCAAATGGGATAAAGGTATCCTTGAACAGATCAAACAATGTAACAGTGTTTACCAAATGCGTTTCCCCGTTAAAATGGACGATGGAAGTATTGAGGTAATTGAAGCCTACCGTGTGCAACACTCTCAACACAAATCACCGTGCAAAGGCGGTATCCGTTTCAGTGAAGAAGTGAACCAGGATGAAGTAATGGCACTGGCATCTTTAATGACTTATAAGTGTGCCATAGTTAATGTTCCTTTTGGTGGTGCGAAAGGCGGTATCAAGATCAACCCACGCAACCACTCTGCTTATGAACTCGAAAAAATCACACGCCGTTATACATCAGAGCTGGTAAAGAAAAATTTCATCGGCCCCGGTATTGATGTGCCTGCTCCTGACTATGGTACAGGCGAGCGTGAAATGGCCTGGATCGTTGATACCTATACATCACTTCGCCCCGGTGAAATTGATGCTGCAGGTTGTGTAACAGGTAAGCCGGTAACACAAGGTGGTGTAAGAGGTCGTCGTGAAGCTACAGGCCTTGGTGTTTTTTATGGCATTCGTGAGGTTTGTAATATGCCTGAAATTATGAGCAAGCTTGGCTTAACAACAGGAGTTGAAGGTAAACGTGTAGTAGTGCAAGGCATCGGGAACGTTGGCTATCATTCAGCAAAATTTTTCAGAGAGCATGGTGCAAAAATCATTGCTGTTTCTGAACATGATGGTGCCGTGTTTAATCCGGAAGGATTGCATGAAGATGAGTTGATCGAGTTTAGAAATAAGACGGGGTCGATCGTTAATTTCCCGGGAGCTACAACCATTACAAATACATCTGATGCATTGGAATTGGAATGTGATATTTTAATTCCTGCGGCTTTGGAAAACGTAATCAATGGCGAAAATGCTCCACGTGTTAAAGCAAAAATTATTGGCGAAGCAGCAAATGGACCGTTAACTCCTGATGCTGATGAAATATTTACTGCAAAGGGTGTACTGGTTGTGCCGGATATGTTCCTGAATGCCGGTGGTGTAACGGTATCGTATTTCGAGTGGTTGAAAAACCTGAGCCATGTTCGCTATGGCCGTTTGGAAAAACGTTTCACCGAAAACCTGAACACCAATATTCTTGGCCAGATGGAATTCCTAAGTGGCAAAAAAGTGAAGAAAGAACACAGAGATATTATTACACATGGTCCTGATGAAGTGGATCTTGTTTACAGTGGATTGGAAGAAACCATGATCACAGCTGTGAATGAAGTGATGGATTGCTGGAAACAAAATCCTTCGATTCCCGATATGCGTACTGCTGCTTATGTGGTTGCCATCAACAAAGTAGCTATCAGCTATGCTGAGCTTGGCATTTTTCCATAACATAAACCAATTGCTTATTCCACATCCCGTTGGTTTTCCAACGGGATTTTTTTGTGTCCTGCTTCTCCATAACATTACCACCAAATGACAGAACGTTACGTTAAATGACAGCAGGTTTGACGTTTCTACTACATCTCAGAGATAAGAAATCTGTAACTTTAGCATAACTACGAAGGTCTTCATAACTGTTTGTTAAATGTGGCTTCGTGGTAGTTCTGAAATGATGTCAGCTTTGTTATTTTACAAAACGAAAGGCACATCCTTTGATAATTAAAATAAAAAAAGAAGTATAAACATGAAAGCAAAACACATTCTGATAACCGTACTTGTGAGTGCCGTTACAGCTCTCTCAAGTGTTTTCCTCTATGCAAAACTCACACAGAATAATTCTGTTGCCCAAAGTCAAGGTCAGTTACCTGTTAACTATGCAGGTTTGTTTGATGGTGGTGGCACGCCTGGCCCGGTTGATTTTGAAGCGGCAGCAAACTCTACTGTTGCGGGAGTAGTGCATATCAAAACAAAAACAAATCCAACGCAAACAAACAACACAAAACGCCGCAGTCCGTTTGGAGATATTTTCGGCGATGAATTTTTTGATGATTTTTTCGGAGGTCCTCAAAGTAACCGTCCGCAAATGGCAAGTGGCAGTGGTGTGTTTATTTCTGCAGATGGATATATTGTTACTAACAACCACGTAGTTGATGGTGCTGATGAAGTAACTGTTACACTCCACAACAAAAAACAATACAAAGCAAAAGTAATTGCAACAGATGCAAACACTGACCTGGCTGTTGTAAAAATTGAAGGCACTGGTTTCCCTTACTTGCTGTATGGCAATTCTGATGAAGTGAAACTTGGTCAGTGGGTATTAGCAGTTGGTTATCCATTAACATTGGAAACTACCGTTACTGCAGGTATCGTTAGTGCCAAGTATCGTTTCCTTGGAATCAATCAACGCAAAGCAGGACGTAATGCAAATGTGGTTGAAAGCTTTATTCAAACCGATGCAGCAGTAAACCAAGGTAACAGTGGTGGCGCATTGGTAAACACAAGCGGACAGCTGATTGGTATTAACGCAGCAATTGCTTCACCAACTGGAACGTATGCAGGTTATTCATATGCGATTCCTGTAAACATTGTAAAGAAAGTTGTTGACGACTTAATTAAGTTCGGAACTGTACAACGTGCATTTCTTGGTATCCGTCCTGAAGCAAATGCAGATGAAAATACCGACTCTCAAATTAAAGAAGGCGATGGCGTTGTAGTTGGAGAAGTAATGAACAACAGTGCAGCTGAAGATGCCGGCTTAAAGAAAGGTGATAAAATCATTAAACTTGATAACAAAACTGTTGCTACCTGGTATGAATTAACCGGTACAGTTGCCAGCTATCGTCCCGGTCAGAAAATAAATGTTACATACCTGAGAAATGGTAAAGAAGGAACAGCTGTACTTACATTAAAGAACAGCAGTGGAAATACAGAGATCGTTAAAACATCTGCTATCGATCGTTTAGGTGCTGAGTTAACTACACTCGATCCTAAGAAAGCAAAAGAGTATGGTGTTGAGGGCGGTGTGGTTGTGCAGGCTTTAAGCGATGGTTTGGTTGCAGAACAAACCACAATCAAGAAAGGATTTATTATTGTTCGTGCAGGCGGCAAAATTGTCAAGTCAGTAGATGATCTTAAGAAAGCAATTGAAAGTGCAGGTAACAGCATCATCATTGAAGGTATTTATCCAGGCTATGAAGGTGTTTACCAATATGCAATTAATGATCTGCGTAATGAACCATAACTAAAACGCAGATAACTCATAAAAAAATCCCTCGTTTAAAAGCGAGGGATTTTTTTATTTGATCATTACTTTATAACCCCAAGGGTCAAGCGTAAAGGTATCTGCTGCATCTTTTTTATCAGTTGAAAAAATATCACTGAATTCACCTCTTACCCGCAGATCATGTAAAATGAGGTTAACAGGTTTCTCTGAAAAATTCAGCAACACCAATAACTCCTGTTCTTTATTTTTTCGTACAAAACAAAACACTTCATCTGGGTGATCGGTAGCAATGCGCCAAATAATATTATGTTCATCATAGCCTAATAAAGACGGATAGTCTTTACGAAGCCCAAGTAGTTTTCGATAGAATGTATGTAACACTGGTTGTTCTGTCCATTCAATTTCATCCTTATCAAAAAACTCCAGTCGTTTATTATTGGGCAACTCCTGCCCGCTGTATAACAAAGGAACTCCATTCCAGGTGCAACTGAATACGGCTAAGGGCAATGCCATTGCACCATACTTTTCATATTCAGAACCATTCCAGCTATTCTCATCATGGTTACTGGTAAAGAAAGAATGCAGGTGATGTGATGGTTGTTTCTGCTTGTATCCGGTAAGTACTTTATCCAATTCAACCATACGCCGATGGTTCTTGTAAAACTCTTCTGATATATGCATCCAATGCCAGGTGTAGCTGATATCGAATACATGAGCATATGCTTCATCATTCCATTGATCGAATTCACCCAACCAGAAAAGAGGACGGAGTTGATCTAATTCAGTTCTTGCTTCTTTCCAAAAATCGACTGGAACCAGCATGGCCATATCGCAACGGAAACCATCAATACCGCAATCATTCACCCAGAACTTCATCGCATCAATCATTGCTCTGCGTAATGCAGAATTATAATAGTTGAGATGAATCACATCTTCCCAATTCTCAACCGGCGGTTTAAAGTTTCCTTCATGATCTTGTGTGTAATAATCCGGATGCGAAATTGTCCACTCATGATCCCATCCAGTGTGGTTGGCCACCCAATCTATGATCACTTTCATTCCCAATGCATGAATCGATTTCACCAATGCCTTAAACTCATCAACTGTTCCAAACTCAGGATTTGTATCAACATAGCTGGAACATGCATAATAGCTGCCAAGCTTTCCCTTACGATTCTTTTTTGATATTGGTGTTACCGGCATAAACCAGATCACTTCAACACCCATATCTTTTAATCTTGTAAGATGTTTTGAAAAAGCAAGAAAAGTACCTTCAGCCGTATACTGACGAAGATTCACTTCATAAATATTCGTAGAGCTTACCCAAGCTGCGGGCCTGAATTCAATGGACATAGTAGTTATAATTCGCCTCAATGATACGAACCAATCAGCAAACAGCCCTTAGTCAGCAATAGAAAATCAAACCTCAGGCAAAATACGTCCCCCGACAGGTAAACCATGTACCTTTGCAACTGTTATAAAACGACATGAAAAAGTTTGAAGTACCAAATATCTACCGTAGTCAACTCATTACAGGCATCAAGGCAAAACGAAAAGAGCAAGACAAACTAAAAAAGGATTTCTCGCCAACACTGCTCGATCTGGGTTCGGTTCAATTTTATCTTGCCCGCCATTTCGGGTTTTGCTATGGTGTGGAAAATGCTATTGAAATTGCGTTTAAAACAATTGAAAAAAACAAAGGCAAACGCATTTTTTTGTTGAGTGAGATGATCCACAATCCACAAGTGAATGCAACACTTATTGAACGGGGTGTACAATTTCTGCAAGATACCTATGGTAAACAGCTCATTCCTTTCGATGAGATCAGGAGTGATGATGTTGTAATCATTCCTGCATTTGGTACAACGCTCGATATTGAAGAGATGTTAAACGAAAAAGGTATTGCAACAGAAAAATACAATACCACTTGCCCCTTTGTAGAAAAAGTATGGAACAGAAGTGAACAAATTGCTGCTAAAGGATATTCAATTGTTGTACACGGCAAACCCAAACATGAAGAAACAAGAGCAACGTTTTCTCACGCAAGTTCACATACACCTACTGTGATTGTGAATGACATGAAAGAAACCATTGAACTTGGAAAATACATTACAGGCGAAAAACCAGCTGAGCAATTCTACGAAGAGTTTAAAGGACTTTATTCAGATGGGTTTGATATTACAAAAGACCTTGAACGGTTTGGTGTTGTGAATCAAACCACACAACTTGCCAGCGATACACAGGCAATAGCTGAATACCTGAAATCGTTAGTGATGAAGCATTACAATTTAAATGCACAAAATATAGGCGAACGTTTTGCTGATACGAGAGACACTCTTTGTTATGCTACCAACGATAATCAAACTGCTATAACAGGTATGCTGGAAACAGACGCTGATATTGCTGTAATTGTTGGCGGATATAACAGTTCAAACACAACTCACCTTGTTGAGCTATGTGAGGAAAAACTCCCGACATATTTTATTAACAGCACCGACAAGATTCTTTCTGCAACCGAGATCATGCACTTCAATTTTCATGATAAGAAAGAATATGTTACAAAAGATTTTTTACCTGCAAAACGACCGGTTAAAATTCTCATCAGCAGCGGAGCTTCATGCCCGGATTCATTGGTGGAAGCAGTGATGGATAAGCTTGCTGTAATAGGCAATGCAGAAGATTCATTTCAACAACTCAAAGAAACTTACAAATAAAAAGCGGGACTCTGAGAGCCCCGCTGCTGTTATCAATCCCCGTCTCTGCTTATTTTACAATTATCCTTTCTGTAATAGTTTCACCAGTTTCACGGAACCATATCTTCATAATGTATATTCCGGGGTTAAGACTATTCATTTGTAACGACTGACTACGCAAACTGCTCATTGATCTTAAAACCCTTCCGGCAATATCAGTGAACACTACATCATACAAACCTGCATCTGAAGGAACAGCAATTTCAAAGAATCCATTACAAGGATTAGGATAAACAGACACATCAATTTTCTGAGCATTATTACGAATAGCTCTTATATCACTATAACTGTATCCACCATCTTTATTCACGATGCGTAAGCGATACAACACATTTGTTCCGGAAGTAAGATCCGCATCAGTGAAAGAATAAGCAGCGCCATTGCCTTCGTTTGCTTTGGCAGTTACAAACCCGATGCTACTATATGCAGACTTGCCAACTTTTCGTTGCACATCAAATCCACTGAAATTAAATTCCTGCGCAGTTTCCCAAGTAAGGTTTACGTTATTAAACACACGATGTGCATTAAAACTCTTCATTTCAACAGGTAATACTGTACATGGGTTATTCAGAACTCCTGTTGCTCCTGCTCCAAGGTATCCCGGAGTAGTAATATTTACCCATGCAATCAACTGCTTATTCGAGTTTGTGTCACCATTCTGAAATGTGTAGTTATTGAATGGCAGTACTGAACCCACGTAAGCACTTTTGAATCCGGGCAGAATTGTGCCCGGCACAAAACCTGTATTGAAGTTTGTACTGGTTTGAGCAAGAATATCAATGTCCGTATTAATTGTCCCACTTCTGTCTACATCAATGTACAGGCGATAAAAACCTGAAATCGGTTCAATACCAGGAACAGTTACATCATCAAATTTGCTTTGAATATTTAAATTGTATGTTCTTGTTGCTGCGCAGTTAACGGAACCGGATACAGTTGGATCACCTACCACAAAAGTTTCACCACAGCCCCAACATTGAGGACGCTGATCGCCCACAGTTGACCAGCTAAACGCCCGAACTTGTAAAAAATTAAGTGCAGTGTTGCTCACTTTAAATGACAGATCCTGAATATAAATATGATCTACATCAGGATCGGTACTATGAGCAATTTTGTAAATAGTAGCTCCAAGATAGTTAGGTGCAACTACAGGATCATAATGGTAATTGGTAAAGATGCCTGTTGTTCCAGGAACATTCGTATTAATTGCATTATCATCAAACCCAAAAGTGAGAAACGCATTATCTAATACATCAAGGTTATTATTTGCATCTGTAAAAGTAGAAGGTGCCGGCGCAGTGCTCTGCTGATTTGGGCAATTATATCGTTGCATTGCCGAAACAGGATAATCTGCTTCACGCCAAATATGAAGCCATACATCTTTATTGCCGCCATTCACCGTAGCATTAAATTGAAGATCGATGATGTACATCAAACTATCAGGACCAGATGGGGAAGTTCGAATATTACTTACAATTACATTTGTGACATTGCATTGTGCAAGAAGAATGTTATAGCCTGAAAGAAATATTCCTACTGATAACAGGAGTAAATACTTTTTCATAAAATACAAATTGAGAAATGAACAATTTTCAGCCCGGCTCATTGTCAATTGATGCTGTTCATTTTTGGGCTGGCTGAAGATTAAAGAGCAGCATCAAATAATAATGAATATTCCATGTAGTTTACTTTAGCGAAAGATACTTACAGCTAATAGATGAAAACAATGACATGCATTAGAAGAAAACAAGAGCCCCATGATTGTAATCATACAGTTATATAAAATGAAGAAGCCTCCTTTCGGAGGCCTCTTCTCTTCGGTTTTATCTGGTTTTTCCTGTCCAAAGAAATTTTATTGAACAATAATTCGCTCAGTTATAGTTTCCCCTGTTTCACGGAAATTTATACGAAGCATATAAATACCAGGTCGCATATTGTTCAATTGTAGATTACGTACACTAATACCGTTCCAACGTTGAATTGATTTACCAGTGTAATCATCTAACGATACATCCATTTTACCAGAACTTTCTGGAATTGTTACATTAGCGGCACCACGGTTTGGATTTGGATAGATGGAAATGGTAAGCAATCCGCCATTACCGGTACGCACAGCTTTTACTTCACTGTAAGTAGCACGGCCATCTAAATCTACCTGGCGCAAACGATAATAGGTAACACCTTTTGCTAATGATTGGTTATCGTCGAAATTGTAAGAAAATGCGCCACCAGTTCCACCGGGTGCTTTTGAATCAACAAACCCTATCTTTTGATATTGGCTATTACCTGCAGAACGTCTTTCAACTTCAAAGCCATCATTGTTGTTTTCCTGATCAGTTTCCCATGTTAAGAATGCTTTGTTGCTGCGCTGTATAGCATTGAAATTCTTCAAACTCACAGGTAATGTTGCACAACTATTGAACAAGCGTCCTTCAATGCTGCCAGAATAACCAGCAGTTGTAACAGTTGCACGCACAATTAAAGGATCGGTTGTTTTTTCATCTCCAGCTGCTAAATTAATACCATAAGGTTGATTGAAAGCGGCATAACGACTGGTATAACCTGCTGGTACATTTGGCGGAACCCCAACAGTTGTTGTAAAGTTTGTAGTATTTGTTACCATTAACGTTGATTCTTCTATCGGATCAACAAATCCATTCCTGTTATCATCAATAAAAACCTGATAAGTTCCTGTTATACTAGCTGGAGTACCGATTGGGTCTTGAAACTTAGAATCAATGAATACATTATATGTTCTTGGACCAGTACAATTAACTGTGCCGGAAATCGTAGGATCGTCGTATACTTGTCTGTTACCACAGAAATAGCATTGTGCCTTGGAATTAGAAGCATTGCTATTACTTGCCCAAACGAACGACTTTACAGCAAGTATATTACTACCGCACAAATAATTGGGAATTGTAAATTTTAAATTCTGAATTGTAACTCTCACATACCCTCCTCCAAGTGGTGAAGTGTTTTTGGATATCAATGTAGGGTTTGAAAGATCACCAGAATTTGCATTAAGCGCCACTGTTCCATCAGGTCCGTAAGTAGTGAAAATGCCTGTCGCACTTGGAGTACTTGTAACGGCATCAATGTTAAAGCCGAAATTAATAAATGAGTTATTTAACATACCGGCTGCATTACCACCCACTTTTGTTGGTGGGTCTTTAGCAGGTGTTTGTGTATTGGTTACACCACATGTTATTCCATAAACATTAGAAACAATAGCTTGTGGAAACTGTGCTTCCGGCCACACGTGAAAAAAAGTAAACTTGTTTCCTGAGTTGGTTTGCAAATCAAAAATTACATCAATCAGCACTTCACAGTTTGCATTTACTTGCGTGGCACGCATGTCAGAAGTAGTTGGATTCTGTACATCACATTGGGCAAATGTGAACTGTGAAAAAATCAGCGCAAAGGTTAAGATCGGAATGATTTGTAAAAACTTTTTCATACAAAGATTTTTGAGGTTAAAAAATCAGAGGTAATTCACAAGGACACCTGTAGAAAAAGTTGATCATTGGGATATAGGTGAATAGAATTTTTTATCTGAACAAAATCAGATAATTCAAAGGAAGCTTGGAGTTAGCAATAAAATAAGAATGCGTAATAGAAATTTGGAGATAAAGATGTCTGGTGTTCGTAGGATGGAGAATTGGAAAAATATAGATTAGAATATAAAAGTATAGTTGATTGTTTAGAAATGCAAGCGAACGTTATTATTTTTTTTATAAAATATATTTTCTGACACCATTTATTACACTTTTACCGTACTGGTCAGTTCATCAGGAGGTTCATTTTGGTTTTTAACCTGTTGTTTCACCATCTTGTTCAATTTCCTGACTACTTCTTTTGCTGATGTTTCAAAATCATCTGTTCTGGCACGGGCAAGAAGGTCGTTGCCATAGACAGTCAGCCTTATTTCGCAAACCTTATTTTCAGCCGGAATAAAAGTTTCATCCTCTTTTAATATAATTTCAGCTCTTGAGACCTCCTTATTGATATGTGAAAGTTTTAGCATTTTATTCCTGGTATTATTTATCAGCTTTTCTGAGACTTTACAATTAGGTGTGCGAAATTCTATTGTCATAAAAAAGTGTTTTAACCAGTTGTCGGCGGCTTAACAACAATGAAAATAAAATGATTGTATATTCAGCAGGAATGATCTTCATCAGCCTGGGAAATGATATTGGAATACTCAATGCAATGTAACCTGGTCTATTTCTTTTGCTTCATTATATAACTAATCAATTGCCGTAACGTAGCAATCTTTCCATAATCTGCTTCCGGTGTTTCGATGCCAAAATGCGCATCCAGCGCCACAACAAATTGCAATGCATCAAAAGAATCTATTTCCAGTGTGCGCCGGATATCATCGTCAGGCTTTAATTTTTCCGGTTCAGTGTCCGGTGCAATTTTCTTCAGCAATTGAAAAATCGTTTGTTTTATATCCTGTTCGGTCATAGCTCTGCTGGTTTTTCTAAATAATTTTTTACCGTCATCAAAAAACGACTGCCTGTTGCTCCGTCTGTTGCCCGGTGGTCGGCTGACAGAGTAATGTTTAGTACAGGCCGGACATCCAGCATTCCCGTTTCTGCCCAGGGTTGTTCGGCAATATTTCCAAAACCAATAATGGCCACCTGTGGCGGATAAATTACACCATACACTGTTTCTACATTGCCTTCACCTAAATTGGTAACGGTAATAGTTGATTCACTTAATTCAGAACTCCGCAACTTCATGGCCCTTGTTCGTGGAATAATATCATTCAGTGATGCCATCAGTTCATCAATTGATTTTTTATCAGCATGATGAATAGCCGGTATCATGACGCCGCCAGAACGTAACGAAACAACAAACCCAATATTGATATCATCCTTTTGCTGCAAACCGTTTTCCCAGTAACCATTCAACTCAGGTACTTCGGTTAATGCTTTAGCAACTGCTTTCAACAATAAAACCACAGGCAGTAGTCGTTGCTTTACACTTCGCTGCTTGTTTGCTTCACTCAGCCAAACCAATGCCTTGCTCATATCCACTTTTGTTTCTAAATAATAATGAGGTATTTCACGGTTTGATTTACTCATAGCCGCTGCAACCGCCATCCGTATACTCTCCGTAGAATCAATTTTCCTCTCTTCTTTAGGTGCTATATTTTCTACTATTGCTCTTTCTACATCTTCTTTTGTAATGGCGTCACCTTCACCTGTTCCTTTTATTAAATTTAAATCTATTCCTTTTTCCACCGCTATTCTTTTCGCCAGTGGAGAGACTTTAATGCCGTGCCGCATTTCAGTTACTGGTAATTTTTCAACAGGCTTTTTTTCTTCAGTTATCTTTGCAGGCATTTTTTCTTCTTGCTTTACAACCGGTTCTTTATCGGATGCTATCAATGCCATCACTGTACCTACCGGCACCTTTTCCTTTTCTTTGATCAGCAATTCATGAATAATCCCTTCATCGAATACTTCAATATCAATCAGTCCCTTTTGTGTATCTACTACGGCAATAACATCGCCCCTCTTTACCAGGTCGCCGGGTTTTACCAGCCATTCTGCCAGGGTACCGGCTTCCATATCGGCACCTAAACTGGGCATCTGAAATTCAATCATGCTGTAACATTTTCTTTACCTTAGTAATAATATCTGCAGGCTGCGGAATAGATGCATTTTCGAGGTGTTTGGGATAAGGAATAGGCACTTCTACACCTCCCAACCGCTGTACCGGCGCATCCAGTTCATAAAAAATGTTTTCCATAATTCTTGCACTTACTTCTGATGATACATTAACAGAGCTCCATGCTTCTTCTACCAGCAATGCCCTATGTGTTTTCTTTACTGAATTAAAAATGGTTGCTTCATC
>JAKFDY010000510.1:0-2772 GCA_036675885.1 Lacibacter sp.
TATCATAGTTCTGAAATTGAACACAAGAAGGACATGATAACAATATTAAATGGAATTCTCGTTTCACTTATAACAGTGTATGGTGGTGTTTTTATTTTTTTATTGAAAGAAGATATTGATCGTCGTTATTTATTTCTTATCCCCGCTTTGTCAACACCTCTTTTTTTTATTGTTTTAATTGCGAAACTGAAATCATCCAATAAAGAAAAAATTGAAGCAGATCATAACAGGTATGAACAATTCAGGAGAGAGTGTGAGGCAGAAAGGGAGCATTTAGGTTTAAAAGCCTTTTTTGACACGACCTATCCTAATACTGATATTTATTGGAAAGAGCCTTCTGGTAAAACAAGGCAGGGTAGGGGGTATTTGAAAACTATAAAAATTATCAAGATTTATTCCAATATTCTTATTGGCATTACAATTTGCCTGACTGTCATTTGACTCATCATAATTTGTCAGAAACCGCAAGCAAAGCAAAAAGAGCAAAACAATACTTCCCTTATTTTTGAGCAAACTTCTTCATGAAAAAAATCGCTTTCATTCTTGTATTGTGCTTTGCCGCTTTTACCGGCAGTACCCAGGATAAAAACATCAACTATAACCCCAACGCAAAAAAAGATACCACAAAAAAAAGTATCAAATGTGCAGCTGTTGGAAAAATCGGTTCAGCCAATGTGCGTATTAATTACTATTCGCCGGGGGTGCGTGGCCGTATTATCTGGGGAGGCGTAGTGCCGCTTGATGAAGTATGGGTAACAGGTGCGCACTCGGCTACCAACATCGAGATCAGCAAAGCATTTCGGATAGGCAATAAAACCATTCCGGCAGGCACTTATGCTATTTTCACCATTCCTTCAAAAACAGAATGGATCTTTATCCTTAGTAAGAATTACAACCAACACCTTACAGATGATTATGATGCGAAAGACGATATCATCCGTTTAAAAGTAAAACCTGCGGCACTTGCAAAACCATTGGAGCGGCTGCAATACTTTGTGGGAAATAACAAGATCAGTGTTGGCTGGGATAAAATGAAAATAGATGTGCCGGTTGTAATTGTAAACTAATCAGGGAGATTTTCAATTGTTATTAAATCTTACGCAGGGAAGTGTTACCGGAAGTAATTTTTCCCGAATTATGTTTGAAAAGTTATGATGGGTGTATTTCAAATTGTAGCACTCTATTCTTTTCACCAATCGTTCCTAAGTAACGAAAGAACTATAATTTATTGTTTCTCTACCTACGAAACGTTCCGAAGGAACGATTGGTGCTTTGCGAAAATTTGAAATGCACTCTTGTGGTCTTCTGTATTCCAGGAAAAGGACGTTTTTTGTACCTTGTATAAAATAAGCAGCCATGAGTAAGTCAATCAAAGAAAAAATACACAAGCTGGTGGAGGAGATCGATGACGAAGTTTCACTGCAGCAACTAATGGAAGACGCTGCATTCTACGCATCAAAAAAAGATGTAGTTGATGACTTAACAGCTGCTCAACTTGCTGAACTGGATGCTGCTGTTGCTGAAGCCGACAAGGGCGAAACCATTGATTGGGATGATTTTAAAAAAGAGATGAATGAATGGCGCAAAAAATAATCATCACCAACCGGTTTCGCAAAAACGTTCAATCAATTTATACATACATTTCTAAAAAGTTTTCGTCACGAATAGCTTTTTTGTTTTTAGATAAAATTGAAACCCGGGTGGAATTTATCTTACGTTACCCCGAGGCAGGTAAACTCTCGCAAAAAAAGAAGAACATAAGATGTGTGCAGTTAACACCGCACAATTTCATTTATTACAGAGTTAAGAACGACACCATTGAAATTCTATGCCTCTTTGATATGCGAAGAAACCCTTCTAAGAGACCGTATTAATTTGCTTTAAAATTTACTCTACTGCAATCCCAGTTTATCAGCCAGTACTTTACTCATTTTATAAAATGCTTCATGCGTGTAGCCTGCAATATGCGGCGTTAAGATCACATTGGGTTGTGCAGCCAGCCAGTCGAATTGCTGCTGTTCGCTTGCAGTATATGTATTGAGCTTTTCATTCTCCTGAACATCTAAACCGGCGCCTGCAATCAATCCTCTTTTCAATGCATCTGTTATAGCAACGGTACCATGCACTTTACCACGTGATGTATTTAAAAAGAAAGGACGTTGTGCTGCTGCTTCAAAAAAAGCAGTATCGGCATAATGATAAGTTTCATTGGTAAGTGGCAAATGTAAACTGATCACATCACTGTAACGAAGCACCTGTTCAAGAGAAGCTTCTTTTACCTGCTCACCACCAAATTCAAATTGATATTTATCATGTGCAAGAATAGTTACATCAAACCCACGAAGTTTTTTTGCAAAAGCACGGCCGGTATGTCCAAAGCCAATGATACCAACTGTTTTTCCATTTAATTCAACACCACGGTTTTCATCACGCAGCCATTGATGTTGTTTTACTTCTTCAAAACTGTGGCTGATCTTATTCATCAGGTTCAGCAACATGGCAAGTGTGTGTTCACCCACTGCATCACAGTTACCTTCAGGGCTGCTTAATACTTTGATGCCTTTACTTTCAGCAAAAGGTACATCAATTAATTCCAGTCCGCTGCCCAGCCTTCCTATCCAGATCATTTTTTTTGCATGCGCAAGTAAGGCCGCATCAATTTTTACCCGTGTTGATACCACGAGGCCTGCAATATCTTCTATTTGTTTAGTTAATTCTTCGTAGGAAATTGTTGGCGCATAAATTACTTCATACCCACCTTCCCGCAGTTTT
>JAKFDY010000511.1:0-4187 GCA_036675885.1 Lacibacter sp.
TGTATGGTTTGGTCTGGTTTACCGAAATTTCTGAACACTTTTA
This sequence comes from Lacibacter sp., assembly GCA_036675885.1. Taxonomy (GTDB): domain Bacteria; phylum Bacteroidota; class Bacteroidia; order Chitinophagales; family Chitinophagaceae; genus Lacibacter. The sequence continues at coordinate 44 of JAKFDY010000511.1, forward strand.
GCCGAATAAATGATGGAATTTTTGCAGGATAACTGGAGCCTCCATAATAGTTTACGGCAATTTTATATCTGCCCACTGCTGCCACTCTCCTTGTGTAAGTTTCTATACCAGAATAATAGTAATGACCATAGGGATTATTTTCTTCTGTTGATATAAATCCTCCACTCTTCGATGGATGACCGTTGGTCACCATTGAATGAATGCCCGGTTCATATACCTCTAATCCTATCCTGCTGCGGTAGTTGTCTTCAACAACAATCATCAGGTCGGCTGGTAATGCTTTGATGAGTGTGGGGTTAATGTCTGACAGATCGAGTTGTGAACGATGCATTTCAATCATCGCATTCATATCATTAAGCAGCATTGCTTTTAGTCCGGCTTTATTATTTTCATCGGTGCCAAAATTGATGTGAATGCTTTTGTACAAAAGATCAACGGCTTGCTGATACTTGCCTTGTTGATAATATACCCATGCAAGGTCACGGTACAAGTATAATTCAGCAGAATGCTCTGCCAACAGGTTAGCGAATATCTCTTCTGCTGCTTCGAATTGTTTCCAACGTTCAAGAATAAAACCTGCTGTGTGTTGCATAAAGAAATCAGAAGGTATAATATCGAGTGCATTCATTAAAGCAGTAAATGCTTCATTGTTTAAACCGCAGGAAAAAAGATGGTCTGCCATATCCATATTGAATGCAGCCGAATGACCATGCTCTTTTTTCAATTCATTATACTTAGCAAGTTTTTGATTCTGTTCCGTTTCTTTTATTTCCTGCATGTAATCCACATCTTCCTGTTCACTTAGTTTATACTTACGCTGATTATTATAATAAGGGTTATAGAATTTTCCTCTTTTCATCTGAATTACAATAACGCCATTTGATCCCCTTGATCCATACAACGCTGTAGCGGATGCATCTTTTAACACAGTAATCGATTCAATGTCGTTTACATTCACTACGTGTTGAACTGTTTCCGCATTTACCGGTATACCGTCCACAACATACAATGGCTGGTTTGATCCATTGAAAGAAGAAGCTCCACGTATATGGATTTCAGGAGCTGCACCTGGCATACCTGTGTTGCCCATTACCTGCAAACCAGGTACCCTTCCTGCTAACGCACTGGCTACATTGTTGTGTCCCTGGAAAATATCTTGATGCTGAATTATTGAAACAGAGCCAGTAAGATCTCTTCGTCTTGCTGCACCATAGCCAATCACAACCACCTCATTCAGTTCATTATAATTTGAAATACTAACACCGGCAACTCTTCCTTGCAGTGCCTGTTGAACAGATGGCAAACTGTTACTACCCGGCAATAGTTGCTGTTCGCTTTGCTGAGATGGTACAGTAACTGGTATTTGCTGTGGATTGTAGTTCAATTCACTCGCTGTGGCATCCCATTTCTTTATTCGCCAATTGTATTGCCTGATAAGATTGGTTAAATCAGCTTCTGTTGTTTGTGTTGCTAAAGAACGGCGAATGTTACGTGTATCTTTCTTTACATAATTCAGTCTGCGGCATTCTTCTTCTAAATCTTTTGAAGGTGTAATGTTGTAATGGAGATAATCTTCTACACGTTCCAATACAATGAATGCTGTCTGTTGAGTAACCACTCGTTCATTCGACCCAAAATCAAGAACATCGTTCCAGTCTTTGTTCTGTATCATTTGTCTGTAACGCATCAGCATTGACAACCGATTGATCCCTGATGACTGCTGTTGTATATTGGATGTAAGCAGAACCGTTTCAACATTATTTACCAACTGACTATTGCCATAATAAAACTTCAGTGTATCTGTCGGTCGGTGCATTGCTCCATAAACAAGAAATGGTTGATCGATCTTTGCAGGTAATGTTGATTCGATAATCGTTTTTCCATTGGCCGATTCAATTCTTAACAGCATACGTTCTGCAAGCGAGGCTCTTTCAATTGCAGCATTGATCCCTTGTTTATATAGATTGATGATAGCTCCTCCTTCACCCGTAATTGTTTTCAATTGAAGACTATCAACAGGAATGGTGGGATGTATTGCTTGTATTGCATATACCAACACATTCCCTTCTTTTGGTTTTCGTTTACCAATGCTGTTATGCCCATCCGAAAAAAGCAATACCACTTCAGACTTAACCGTTGCAAAATTTAAACTGCCGAAACCAGTTGCACCTTCGTGTGCTAATCCTGATAAGTATTTTTCCAATTGCTGTACAGTTCTATTGTTTACACTAAGCACAACTGTATCAAAAGGTTTATGCCGGAAAGGAATAACAGTAACTTTTTCTGTTTGATGAAACAACAGGTACTGTTTTAGAAAATTGATCTCTTTATGAATATCACGGCTTGCAGCAGATGCTGACGCATCCCAAAAAACAGTCGCTGATTTTGGGCTGATAGAATAGTATTGAGACAAATCTTTCTTTAACTGCAATGCAAAATGATATTTATCAGCATATTGCTTTACCAGTAGAAGTAGTTTCTCCAGCGATGGCAATAGCACATCAATTGCTCTATTCAATGCGATTGAACGAACATCAGCTGCAGCAATAAATCCGTTTGCCTTAGCTATAAATTCTGTTCCCTGTAACCACTCCGAACAAAATGACGGTTTAATTGATTGATTCGATGCTTCGAAACGAAAAGAGAAAAGCCCTGTTGTATCGTTACTGTTCAAAGGCAAAAAGTACTGCTTCCCATTTGCTTCAGGCGGAAGTACTTCATGCAATGTCATCGTTACCTTTCTTGTGCCCTTTGCCGGAACAGGGTAAATACGAAGGCTGTAGTTATTGTCGTAATCCTTTGTAAGTAAAGCCGGATCAACCCGTTTGCCTACAATAGTATTATAAGCATTCGATGCTTTCCATTTTTCTTCGATGGATCCTTCACGATACTTACCGTTTAGATCGAGTTTAAAATCTGTTACCACCTGTCCGTTGCGTAACGCAAACCTGTACAGTCCTTCTATTTCTGTATCTCGGTTGTTGTAAAACTCCAGTTCAATAAATGTAACAGCGGTGATCCCATCTGTTTTTACTGAGACAGAACAGCGTTGCAGGTTCATTTTTCCATCGAACACACGGGTTTGGATTGGGGGTTTAACCTGTGCCGTGAGCAACAGGCTTGTATAAAGAAAAATAGCAGTTAATAACAATCGCATAAGTCAGGTTTTGCCTCATGGATGCAGCCTGTTTCCCGATTACACAAAAAATATTTTTCTTTTTCTGTAATAATTCTTCCACCCCTGCATCAAATAGTTGTAAAACACAAACAACAAGCATTTATAAATTATAAGATCATGAAAAAAATCATCAGCCTCCTAATCATTAGCCTTATCATTTTCCAATCAAATGCCCAAACCAATGCTTTTAAAGTAGAAGTAAGTGGTAAAGGCCAGCCCATCATCCTCATTCCCGGCTACAGTTGCAGCGGTGAGGTTTGGAAAGAAACCGTTGATCACCTGAAAGGCAAATATGAATGTCATGTGATCACTATTGCTGGTTATGCAGGTGTTCCAAAACTGGATACACCTATTCTGAAAACCGTTCGCAGTGAACTGATCAACTATGTAAAAACAAAAAAGCTGAACAAGCCGATGCTGATCGGTCATAGTCTTGGTGCGTTTATGAGTTTGTGGGTGAGTAGCACTGCGCCTGATCTCTTTGGAAAGATTATTTGTGTGGATGGACTGCCATTTGTTTCAGCTGTAGCAGATACTACTACCAATGCAGACGTGTTGAAAAAGAATCCGCAGTTTAATCCGGCAACTGTTGCAAAGAATTTTGAGGCCTTGCCCGATTCGAATTATGTACAGAATATGACCCGTGCGATGCTGTACCAGGTGAATGACAGTGCCCGTGCAAAACAAATTGCCAACTGGAGTTTTCAATGCGACCGTCGCACATTGGGTTATACCATTGTTGAAATATCGGTGACTGATCTGCGTGAAGAAATTGCAAAGATCAAACAACCGGTATTGGTGCTCGGCAGTATTTATGGCACAGAAGCAAACAGTCATTTAATGTTGAATCACCAGTTTAGAAAACTGGAGAACAAAACCATTGAAGTGGCCAACAGCAAACATTTTATTATGTACGATGTGTCTGAATGGTTCTATGCAAAAGTGGATGCCTTCTTACAATAAATT
>JAKFDY010000512.1:0-5179 GCA_036675885.1 Lacibacter sp.
GTAGCTTACAATCTTTTTCATATGTAAAGTCAGTTTCATGAATGATTAAATAATGTTCGATACGTGAATTAGAATATGTTGTAAGAATAACTCACATAATATAATCCACCTATTGAAGGGTTACCCGGTGCGTGATAGTAATATTGATTCAACAGATTATTTGCACCCAACTTAAATAGTGATTTTGTCTTAGGTATCTTATAACTAACCTGTGCATCCAATGTTTGAATAGCAGGTACTTCACCGGTTGCAAAATCACCTTCATAGAAATAAGAATCCTGCCAGCGGTAAGAGATATTAAAACCAATATTCTTACGCTTACCTAACATGCTATTTCCTAAAATCACGTTTGCACGGTATTTAGGCGAGTTAAAAAAGGCAACATAACCTGGGGGAATATCCTGCAATACATCGGAAGAACCGTTTACTGTGATCACAAAATTACCCAGAAGCTTATACTCCAGCCCCAAACCATAACCGTAGGTTTTTACTATTGCTTCGGTATTAACAGGTACAGAATAAACCTGTCTTGTTGAAGCGGATCCCAAACCTCCAATATTCCCGGTTTTTGATTGCACAACTAACGTACGTGCAAGGAAATTTTCATACTGTCCGTAATAACCATAAATATCGATCAGCAGTTTATTATCTGCAACCAACCCCTTATAACCAACTTCATAAGATGCAACGTTCTCTGGCTTCAACTCCTTATAATCATAAACTTTTGGCGCACCGGCCTGCACACTTTCTAAAGAGTAAATAGGATTCGAGCTAAACTTGTAATAATCTCTTAACTCTGTTACACCACCAATTAAGAGAACATCTCCACCTACCCTCAGGTTGATCCATTGCTGCTGCGTACTGGGGAAACGATACGCTGTTTGATAAGACAGGCGGATGCTGTTATTTTTATTTAATTTAATAAGAGCCGTTGCTCTTGGTGTAAATCGTCCCTCAAAGTTTTCGTTTTTGTCGTAACGGCCAGATACTGTCAGATTCAAACGATCATCAAACAACTTTCTACTGGCCTGTATATAACCGCCAAACTGGTTAATTGGTATTACACCGGCAGAATCTGCAAAAAGCGTCCCTTCAGAATCCAGAACAAACCTGCGAAAATCTCCACCAACAAGGATATCAACAACATCACCTGTTAAATGCGAGAAATTATATTGCCCTTCTGCAACATACAGATCTGATTTTTCAATGAACAAACCACCTCCCTTAGAAATAGGAACGGAACGGACTTGGTCGAATATCTGTTTAAATTGTGTGCTTCCGGGTTTTGGTGCGCCTGCGTCTGCTAAACCACGAGCAGCATTGTGTGCGTCAATATCGGTCATGCCCGACAACTTGCTACCTAAGAAACCTTGAGCATAAATTATTGACCAATCAGTAGGTTGTGGGGTAGGCTGGCCATTCGTAAATGTTACAGTTTTTCTAATAGCTTCATTGGCTAAACGTGTTGTTACAGTTGCGTTATACGATTCACCAGCATCCTCCTGAGTGGCCCATCCACGGATAAACCAATTCTTTGCGTTTAATTCTAATTTGTACTGCTTTATAATAAAATTTTTAAATGAATAGCGGTCGCTTGCAGTATAAACCGAGTTTCCTGACCCGATATATCCCATCGCTATCGCTTCAAGATTGTCATTTATTTTGTAATGAAATGCTCCGCCCAATTTAAAATTTACTGTATTTGGGTCAACAAGATCCCGTTCAGGATAGCCCGTACGTGATACATTGATCGGGCTGCCTGTTAAAGTATTAATGTATGGGGCTAGAAAAGGAGCTTGGCCTCCAATGCCTTGTAAGAATGGTACTAAATCAAAAGTTGTTTCATCACCATAAACGTTCACACCATCATAGTTAGGATCAGTTGTACGTGTACCAGGAATAATATTCCCTGTTGTACCAAGGCGTTTATAATTGCGTTGATCTGCAGCCAACCAATCTTTTGCCTGCACAAATTCTGAAGTGATTTTAAAAGCTGCCCGCTCGCCAATTTTTTCAGCCCATCTGATATTCCAGTTATAGTAAGGCGAAACTTCCTGGCGATATTTCCTGTCGACATGCATCATGCCTTGTTTGATCTGGAAAGAAAAGCCCTGGTATTTAAAAGGACTTTTACTGTTGATCAGCAAAGTTCCGTTCATACCACCCGGGCCATATAACGCCGATGATGCGCCAGGGAGCAATTCCATATTATCTACGTCAAGTTCTGACAGGCCAATTATACTTCCTACAGAAAAGTTAAGACCGGGAGCCTGGTTGTCCATGCCATCGGTAATCTGGTTGAAACGTGTATTACCACTTCCGTTAAAACCCCTTGTTGTAGGAGTCTTAAAAGTGAGTGATGATGTAAGCATATCCACCCCTTTCAGATTTTGAACCACTTCATAATATGTTGAAGCCGGTGAGTTGCGGATATTAGCCGCACTCACTTGCTCAATTGTTACCGGCGATTCAAGTTTACGGATTGCTACCCTCGTCGCTGAAACAACAATTTCCTCACCCAACGAAGAAACGGTAGAAAGGCTCACCTCAATAGTTTGAGAGGAAGAACTAATCACAACTTCTTTGCTTTCGAAACCAATCGAAGAAATAATAAGTGTTACAGGTAGAGAGGGAACTGTGATACTGAATTCCCCTTTATCATTTGTATAAACACCGGCGGATGAGCCTTTCACTGTTATTGAAACAGCTGGCAGGGCTTCCCCGGTGCTGGTGCTTTTTACACTTCCTTTTATGATTACCGATTGAGCAAAAGAAGAAATGGAAATAAGGCAGGACGTTAACAGCAGTAATAAAACTGGCAGTTTTTTTCGCATGGTCAAGTCTTTTTTTGGTTAAGTAATTAGCAAAATACTGATTGTTAGTATTATTCAAAAATTTTCTTTCCAACCATTTAAGAACGATTATTTTGAATTTTAGTTTAAAACTTGGCAGACATGTTTGCCCGTTTTACTTTAGCGCATGAATTCGTTTCAATTCCCCAATCAAACAAACTACTACAAAGGCAAAGTCAGAGATGTGTACAGTATTGGTACCAACTGGCTGGTAATGATTGCCAGTAACCGCATTTCAGCCTTCGATGTCATTCTTCCCCGACCAATCCCATTTAAAGGACAGGTATTAAACCAGATCGCTGCATACATGCTGCATGCCACCGAAGATATTTGTCCCAATTGGCTGGTAAATGTGCCTGCACCCAACGTAAGCATTGGTAAACGTTGTGTCCCTTTTAAGATTGAAATGGTAGTACGTGGCAACCTGGTTGGTCATGCATGGCGAACGTATGCATCAGGCAGAAGAGAACTTTGCGGAGCAGCAATGCCTGATGGTTTAAAGGAGAACGATTACTTCCCCATACCCATCATTACGCCTTCAACAAAAGCTGATGCAGGACATGATGAAGATATTTCTCCTGCAGAGATCATTGAAAAAGGTATTTGCACGGAAGCTGAATGGAATCAATTAAGCAGTTACGCATTGCAACTGTTTGCACGTGGAAAAGAAATTGCTGCCAAACAAGGATTGATACTCGTTGACACCAAATATGAATTTGGAAAAATAGGTGAAACCATTTACCTGATGGATGAAATACATACACCCGACTCATCCCGTTATTTTTATGCGGATGGTTTTGAAGAACGCCAGCAAACAGGTGAACGTCAGAAACAATTAAGCAAAGAGTTTGTACGTGAATGGTTGATTGAAAATAATTTCATGGGCAAAGAAGGACAAACCGTTCCTGAAATGAGCGATGAATGGATCAACACTATCAGCAAACGTTATATTGAACTTTACGAAAAAGTGATTGGGCAAGCTTTTGTGCCGGAAGAATTAAGTGATGAAGAAACTCAAGCACGTATTATAAAAGCTCTTCAGGAACTGGCATAAAATAATTCTGCTTCTTTCTGCCTAATGTGAATGCAGATGCAGGTTTTTCCTGAAATGGAATCGGGATGATAAAGTGCCGGTTGGAAATTCTTTATCTTTCATAAAACTTCTCCGCATGAGTCCCGATTCTGTTTTTCAGCTGTGCAGCACTATCGCTTTAGTTGCATGGTTAATTCTGTTGATCGCAAGCCCCTTCTGGCCTTCTGTTGATAAATTATTGATTGCTGTGGTCATCACACTCTTTGCCATTGTATATGCATGGCTCATCTTGCAAAGTTTTCATCCGGCTGATGTAGAAAAATTCAACACGCTTGATGGTGTTATGCAATTGTTTACCGATAAAACTGCAGTTACTGCCGGATGGGTGCACTACCTCGCTTTTGATCTGATGACGGGTATCTGGATCAAGAAGAACGCCCAGAAACATGGCATCAACCATTGGATACTCATCCCCTGCCTGTTCTTTACATTTATGCTGGGCCCGGTTGGACTATTATTATATCTCATCATTCGCCTGGCTTATACCAAACAATACTTCGCCGACAACTATTGATCATATGAATTACTTCCTTACAGAATTAAAAAAAAGAAATCAAACCTTGTATTTCTTCAGTTTTATTTGTTTACTTGGTGCAGTTGTATGTATTGTATTGATTTTCCTCAGCGACACCATTGTGCTTGGCATTAATGCATGGTACAAACCAACAAAGTTTTTTCTTTCAACAGCATTCTTCAGTTGCACAATGGGCTGGCTGATGTATTACCTCAACAGGCCGTTACACAGCATATTCTACAGCTGGACGCTTATTATCACACTTGCGTTTGAATTAGTTTATATCACGCTTCGTGCATCGCAAGGGCAATTATCACATTTTAATATTTCTTCATCCTTTAATGCGCTGATGTTTAACTTAATGGGCATTGCCATTTCCATCATCACATTGTGGACAGCATATGTTGCCTTTCTTTTCTGGAAGCGATCCTTCCCGCAATTATCTTCAACATACTTATGGGGCATACGGTTTGGGCTTGTGTTGTTTGTTGTATTTGCATTTTCAGGTGCAATGATGGCTGCACGGTTGAGTCATACCGTTGGTAGCGCAATGGAAACCACACATGGCTTACCTGTGTTGAACTGGAGCAGGGAGTCAGGCGACTTGCGCATAGCACATTTCTTTGGAATGCATGCATTGCAACTATTACCACTGTTTGGGTTTTATGTTACACGCACAAGGGCACAGATCATTCTTTTAAGTTTGATTTATGCCGCTGC
>JAKFDY010000513.1:0-1951 GCA_036675885.1 Lacibacter sp.
GCATGTAATGGAACTTCCTTCTTACTCATTATTTTTCTTCTGCTTCAACAGGCGAAACACCATCCGAACTTCCATAAATGAATAAACAAAATACAAAGCCATACAAATATACAACGCAGGTTTGTTGATGTTTGGTTTTGCAACCATTGCATAAACGATTACTGCTGCTGCACAAACAAACATCTTGATCATGAGTGCGCCATACACGCTGCGGAAAAACACCTGGATGTTTTTATGCAAAAATCCTTTTACATGAAAATAAAGCGAAGCAATGGTTACTGCAAACAAGATGAGGTTACCGATAATCAGTACATCCTGGCTCATACCATATTTAGCCAGCCAGCTTTTACCGGTAATAAACAATCCATTCAATACAATAAACAGGATAAGTAAGGGAACAAAAAGCTGACGTGTTTCTTTCTTCATTTCATGATTTCTTAGATGTGTCTTTGAGTATGCGGTAAAACATGGCTAATAAAACAACCAATGGCAACAGCCATCCCAATAAAGGAAAGTTGAGTTGTAACCAGCCATCCGCTTTCAGCCCCAAAAATACAGCTAAGCCCAATGCCACGAGCAGTTGCGTAGCCAGGCTGGCATACTGCATCAGGTATTGCTTATTTGTTTTTGTTTCCCAGTTTTGTTTATTGGTCGTTGGCTGCTGCATTTAACGATTCTTTGCTGATCTCCAGCACGCTGGCCAATGGTGCATTCGATACAGCAGAAGCGCCCATATGACATTCACCATTAAACGAAGCTGTAGCATCAACCTGCAACTGACCGGCATAAATATTACCGTTGATCTGGCAACTGCCTTTCAGGTAAAGCAATTCGGTTACTTTAATGGTGCCGTTGATCTGCCCCAGCACATCGGCCTGTTGGGCAACCACATCACCATAAATTTTACCCGATGGACCAACCAGCACTTTTGAGGAAGTGGTGAGGTTACCATTAAGGACACCATCCACCCGGATGTCGCCTTTGCTTTCAATATTTCCTTTGATTTCTGTACCGGAGGCAACGATGGTTGCCAGGCCTGTAGTGGTTTCTTTTTCCATAGAACTGGATTTACTTTTGAACATATGCAGTGGTTTTTATTGTGTCGAACGTTCTACTTCAGGTACTTTCAGGGTATTTGTATCCAACACATTGGTTTTTACATCGCCTGACAATACCTTTTTCAAGTTATCAAGATACTGGTCTTTATATAACATCGATCTTTCCAGCGAATCGATCTTCGTTTTATAGAAGATCAGTTCTTTACGCTGACTTTGTGAACCATAACCCGGTAAATAATATTTCAGGTTGGTAAACGTGATCAGCGCTACTGTAAGCCCTACTAATAACACAAAAATGGTGCTAAGAGTAACATAAACGCTCAATCTGGATAATTTAAATGTTACTACTTCTTCATATGTATCATCGTTCATCACCACCAAACGGTAGCGGTTGCGCAAGCGCTTCAGTGTACTTTCTGCGTCAATTCGTTTTGCCATACTGTAAATGAGGACTAAATTTACTGTTTAACAGGTGGAAATAAGAAATTCTTCCTGATTTTACCGTGAATTAAAATATTTTTGGTCGTATTGAGTTAATTAAGAAAAACGACCCAACGCCTGCATGCAGCCAATTATTGTACCTAAATTGAATCTCATCCTTATTGTTCTCCTGCTGGGCTGCTTTTCTGCATCGGCACAACCCGATTTTACCTTACCCCTGGTAAAACCGAAAAAATACGAGAACAAAATACTGGGTTCTGAAAAAACAGACGATAAGAAATTTACCCTGCCCCGCCGTATTTACCAGAGTATGGTTACGCATTATAACTTTCATTACAATGCCACCACCAAGATCAACGCCATTGTTGAAAAAGCGAAACTGAGCCACCAGGATGATTATACACAGCTCCTTCCTTTTTATAATTATTCAACCGATCATACCGCTGCCGATT
>JAKFDY010000514.1:0-1565 GCA_036675885.1 Lacibacter sp.
TTTCTAGGGTTTGGATTTGTCTATTATTTTCCCAACATTTTGCATATATTGGCGCAATCATCTTTACAGCTGCTTCTTGCAACTCTTTGGGGGGAAGCGTGATTGGAAATTTTCTAAAATCTTTTAGAACAATCCGAGGTATCACAGCTCCAGTTACAATATTTTCCATCGCAACTCTAGTTGAATCTAGCTTTAGAAAAGTTGCTAATAGTAATGGGTGGTATTTGTTGTTTGGTCTAATAATCGCTATGGATGAAAGAATGACTACATCTAAATCAGTTTCGGCAACAAAAACATGTTTAAGATAACTGCCATCTTTGGCAATCAAAATATCATTTTTCAACGGACGGCAATCCGTTCTTATCAGTTCATAAAAATCATCTTTTGAAATTTGCCTGCATGTTGATGTATCGATACCCCATTGATACATATCTTTTACTGAAGCCATTGGTAATCCAAATTCAACATTTAGCGGGCTTGTATGCGAACCGTCCGTAATCCTTAGTGAAACATCTTCTAAAGTAACTTCTTCCCAATTCTCTTGCGCTTCATCTCCAAACCACTGTCTAAATAGCGTTTCGGACATGCTTTCTAGGGTGGTGTTTTGACGGTGTAGCAGGTCGATTTTGTCATCCAAACTGCTGAGGACTGAGGCGATGGCTTTTTGTTCATCTATTGGTGGGAGTGGAATTTCAACTTCAGTAAAAATTTTATGTGTTAAATCAGGTTGCACAGAGCCTGCGGCAATATTAGTTAAATACTCCCTTGAGCTTTTTCTATTAAAAAACCAATAAATAAAAGGCAAAAATATTCTGTCAGATTTTGGTACTATTCTAAAGCAGTTGTTGTGCAGGACACCTTTTTTGCCCATAAAAACAAAACCAACTTGTCCCGTTCTAGTTAAAATCAAATCATGCTCAAGGGCTATGCATTTTTTGGGAACGTTTGACTCATCAACAAAAAACTCAACTCTATTCTCAAGTAAGTCTTTTATTCTTAATAATGGCAACCCACCAGTTTTTACCAACAAATGGTTTGTTTTTGCATTTAAAGCTAGACCTTGCACGAAATCTGCAACTTCTCCAATTGTTGCCTCTTGCCACTCATTCACAGCTTCACCCTCGCCAAGTTCTCAACAATGGCTTTATTGAGTTTTTCTTCTTCCACCAACTGCGCTTCAAATTCTGCTCTTAGTGCGTTAAAGCGCTCGGTAAAGTTAAAGTCATCTTCATCATCAGAAAGGCCTACATAACGGCCTGGGGTGAGCACGTAATCGAGTTGTTTTATACGCTCTAATCTGACGGATGCGCAGAAGCCTGCAATGTCTTGGTAGTTGCCATCCATATTGCGCCAGTTGTGGTAGGTGTCGGTGATTTGTTTAATATCCTCATGACTTAGCTCTTTGGTGCGGCGGTTGATGAGGTGGCCTAAGTTACGTGCATCAATAAACAGAATTTCGTTGTGCAGCGATAATCACGCCTACCAGCATGCCTACCGCCCCCCAGACCACCGCCATAATTGAAAACTGTCGCACCACAGTATCGTTATAAGTGTTCGCGTGAGTG
>JAKFDY010000515.1:0-2766 GCA_036675885.1 Lacibacter sp.
ATTACCGGTTCCCTATACTGGCTTTGATACTATTTTTAGAATTCCACCTCATACTACCAAATGGTACCAGTTTGATCCCAAGGATGAATTTGGTTTTGCTATGATCAAGGATATTATTTTAATGCGTTTGGGTGAAACTTATTTGCTGAAGGCAGAAGCTCAGTTTAAACAAGGTAAATTAGCTGAAGCTGCAACAACAATTAATATTATCAGGGCAAGAGCCAATGCAACTCCTGCAACCGGGGCACAGATTACAATGGATTTCATTCTTGATGAAAGAGCAAGAGAATTGCTGGCAGAAGAAAACAGGAGAATGACATTGATGCGTACAGGAACACTTGTTGACAGAGTAACAAGATTCAATACACAAACAATTAATCCGGTGATTGGAATATCAGCAAAAAATTTATTGATGCCAATTCCTCAAACCGAAATAAATTTAAACAAAGATGCTGTCCTGGAACAAAATACAGGGTATAATTAAGCAGTAGCAGTCGTTTAGGTCAAAAACCGGGAAGCCTTCTGGTTTCCCGGTATTTTTATTTTCAAATATGAAAACACAGATTTAGCTCAATGCATAAATGGATAAGCATAATTATTTTCTCGTTTATTGTTCAGGTTGTTCATGCACAACCGCCTTTTAATACTGCAGTAACCGTTACTGAGGTTGGTAAGGGATGGGCCGGTAATTCCATTAACACAGTTGTGTTTCGGAAAAATTCATTAGCATCTTTCAAAAACACACAGTTTATCAGTTATTATGATGCAGAAGGATTTGTTGTTATTGGCAAACGAACTATCGGCGGAAATAACTGGCAGATAAAACGCACAGCATACAAAGGCAATATTAAAGATGCGCACAACAGCATCAGTATTGCCGTAGATGGTGATGGTTACCTGCACATGGCATGGGATCATCATGGCAATGCCTTGCGTTATGCAAAAAGTAAAGAGCCTTTATCGCTGGAGTTAACAGCTATGATGCCGATGGTAAACAAAGACGAACAAAAAGTATCGTATCCTGAATTTTACAAAATGCCCAGTGGTGATCTCTTGTTTTTTTACAGGGATGGTGCTTCCGGTAATGGCAACATGGTGTTGAATAAATACAATGTGCAGCAAAAGCAATGGGGCCGTTTGCAAACCAATTTAATTGATGGCGAAAACAAACGCAATGCGTATTGGCAGGCTTGTGTTGATGCAAAAGGTTCAATTCATATTTCATGGGTTTGGCGGGAGAGCCCGGATGTAGCGAGTAATCATGATATGAGTTATGCTGTATCAAAAGATGGCGGCGTTACATGGCAAAAATCAAACGGTGAAAAATATGTACTGCCCATTACTATGACAACCGCAGAAAAAGTATTGACCATTCCTCAGAAAAGCGAATTGATTAATCAAACATCAATGACTGCTGATGCAAAAGGGAATGCCGTCATTGCCGGTTATTGGAACGACAGGAATGGAATACCGCAGTATCATGTTATTTATAAAACAAAGAAAAGCTGGGCAGTAAAAAAACTTGCTTTCCGCACAAGTGATTTTAGTTTAAGTGGCGCAGGCACAAAGAAAATTCCGATTTCACGCCCGCAGATCATTTGCATTGAAGCAGGTAACATAAAAAGTGCAGCCATTCTTTTTCGCGATGAAGAGCGTGGTAACAAAGTATCGGTTGCTTATGGCGAACTCAACAGCAAATCAAAATGGAAACTTGCTGACCTGTTGCAAACAAGTACAGGTTCGTGGGAGCCAACGTATGACATAGAATTATGGAAGGATCAAAAGCAATTGCATTTGTTTGTACAGGATGTACAGCAAGGTGATGGCGAAGGCGTATTAAAAGTTGAACCACAACCTGTGCGTGTTGTAGAGTGGTTGCCGCTTGCTGCAAAAAGACAAGCAGAGCAAATTGCGAAGAAGAATGAACTGTTGCAGATTATACACACAGTGAATAATTACTGGCAAACAACAAATCCTGTTCATGGCCGTGCTTTCTGGGATAATGCCGCTTATCATACAGGAAACATGGAAGCGTATGCACTCACAAAGAATGAAGCGTATAAAAATTATTCTGAAGCATGGGCTGTAAAGAATCAATGGCAGGGAGCAAAGAGTACAAACAAAGCAGAATGGAAATTCAATTATGGAGAAAAAGATGAGTATGTATTGTTTGGCGATTGGCAGATCTGTTTTCAAACCTATATTGATCTTTTCAATCTGCAACCTGAAGAAATAAAAGTGGCCCGTGCAAAAGAAGTGATGGGTTACCAGGTGAGTACAACTGAAAATAAATACTGGTGGTGGGCCGATGGTTTGTACATGGTGATGCCTGTAATGACGAAGATGTACAAACTTACAGGCGATAAAATTTATCTCGATAAACTTTACGAGTATTATACCTACGCCAACAGCATTATGTATGATGCTGATGAAAAGATTTATTACCGTGATGCGAAGTATGTATATCCCAAACACAAAAGCGCAAATGGCAAAAAGGATTTCTGGGCAAGAGGTAATGGTTGGGTATTTGCCGGCCTGGCAAAAGTGTTACAGGATTTGCCGAAGGATGATGCGCATTACAACGAGTACGTAGAAAAATTTAAAGGCATGGCTGCTGCATTAAAAAAACAGCAACAGGCAGAAGGGTATTGGACAAGAAGCATACTTGATACTACACATGCTCCCGGTTATGAAACAAGCGGCACAGCTTTTTTTACATATGCTTATTTGTGGGGAATGAACAATCGTTATTTGGAAAAAACAGAA
>JAKFDY010000516.1:0-16874 GCA_036675885.1 Lacibacter sp.
TAGGCCTCGCCGATGTCGGTGAGCGCCAGGCGGCGCGTGGTGCGGTTGATCAGGCGCGCGTCGAGGTGGTCTTCGAGTTCGGCGATGTGACGGGTCACCGCGGCGGGCGACAGGCGCAGCGCTGTGGCCGCACCGTTGAAGCTGCCGGCTTCGATGACGGCCGCGAACACGCGCATCGCTCGCAATTGGTCCATGGCGCAATGATGTAACACTGGTAGCAGATGATGAAGACAATAACATTCACCTTGATGATGGGGAATTTCATGCATCTGTTATTGAGCAAAACAAAAACTTTAACCTTTCAAAAATTTATTTAGATGCATATCGCCAGCAAAGTGGAAGTGGCGGCAGTCGCTACCCGGAAGTAAATCAAGCCATCAATAATAAAATTTTTGCAGGCACACTTATCTGGAATTACAGCGGTCACGGAGGTTCAAAACGATTGGCAGGCGAAGCTATTCTTGAACAGGACATGGTGAACACATGGAGCAACAGTAACAAATTACCACTGTTCATTACAGCCACTTGTGATTTTGCGCCTTATGATAATCCATCAGTTAATTCTATTGGCGAAAACATTCTCTTACGGGAACGTACAGGTGCAATTGCATTAATGACCACCACAAGAGTGGTGTTTGCATTCAGCAACCGTATCATGAATAACAATTATTTCCGAATGGCTTTGCAGCCCGATACAAATGGCGTAAACCCTTCATTGGGTGATGCGGTAAAAAGGGCAAAGAATTTCACGTATCAAACCTTTGGTGATATTATCAATAACAGGAAGTTTACACTGCTTGGCGATCCTGCAGTCCGTTTGGGTTTCCCGACCTTAAAAGTGCGCACAACAGCAATCAACAATCAAATTCCTTCAACAGATACATTGAAAGCGTTGGATCGTTATAGTATTAAAGGTGAAATAACTGATGCCGCAGGAAACAGGTTGACGAATTTCAATGGCAATGTATATCCTGTTATTTATGATAAAGTGCAGCAGGTAAAGACGTTCGGCAATGATGCCGGAAGTATTGCAGTGAATTTTAATCAGCAATCGAATATAATTTTTAAAGGCAAAGCCAAAGTAACAAATGGTGAATTCACTTACAGTTTTGTTGTGCCGAAAGACATCAACTATCAATTCGGCAATGGAAAAATAAGTTACTATGCAGAGAACGGCACCGTTGACGGCAATGGCGCCGAAACATCAATTGTAGTTGGCGGTGCCGGTAATAACCCTGTTACAGATGATGACGGACCAACAATAAAAGGTTATCTCAACGACGAGAAATTTGTGAATGGCGGCATCACCAATGAAACGCCTGTTCTGTTGGTAAAACTGGCTGATTCAAGCGGCATCAACACTGTGGGCACAGGTATTGGTCATGATCTCACTGCAACTTTAGATGATGATAACAATCAGTTATTTGTTTTGAATGATTATTATGAAGCAGATGCAGACAGCTATCAACAGGGAACAGCAAGGTTTCAATTGCCCGCATTAACAGAAGGACTGCATGTATTAAAGATCAAAGCATGGGATGTGCAGAACAACAGCAATGAATACAGGCTTGAGTTTCGTGTAATAAAAGATGAAGAATTGAAACTTGCACATGTTTATAATTATCCCAACCCATTTACAACAAGTACAAAGTTCATGTTTGAGCATAACCGGCCCGGTGATCAGTTGAAAGTGCTCATTCGTATTTACACCGTTTCAGGAAAAGTAGTAAAAACAATCACCCGTACAATATTTAATGAAGGAAACCGTTCTTTTGACATTGAATGGGACGGAACAGATGATTTCGGCCAAAAAATTGGAAGAGGCGTTTATATCTACCAGTTAGAGGTTAAGGATTCATTTGGCAAAAAACAATCTGCATTGCAAAAACTCGTTCTGCTTTAACCAAAATCTGTTTATGAACACTAATGTTCAATTTTCCTCTATTTTTATGGCTCAAATTTCAACTCTAATGAGAAAAAACGCCGCCTATGCGTTAGGCATGTTACTCTGTTTGTCTTCCTTACAAACCTTTGCCCAGCAAACTCAAAAAATTAATGTGGTTACTACTGCTGTGCCTATGTTGCGTATCTCACCCGATGCACGTGCAGGAGGTATGGGCGATTTAGGAATTGCTACTTCACCTGATGCTAATTCATCTTTCTGGAATCAGGCAAAAATACCATTCGCAAAAGAACGTTCAGCAATAGCATTGACATACACACCTTGGTTAAAAGACCTTGGTTTGAATGATGTATTCATTGCAACTGTTGCAGGTTATCATCAGATTGACGAATTGCAATCAATTTCCGGATCATTACGTTACTTCAACCTTGGCAGTATTCAGTTTACCGATTTTGCAGGTAATGATCTGCAGAAATTCAATCCCAGGGAGTTTGCCATTGATGGAGGATACAGTCGCAAGCTCAGCGATAAGATTGGTGTAGGTATCGCACTTCGTTTTATCTATTCTAATCTTGCCAATGGTAATACAAATGGTGTTACTTACAAGCCTGGTACTGCTGTTGCCGGCGACATTTCGTTTTACTATAATGGTTTGAATGAAGAAGGAACAGGGTTTAATGCCGGTGCTGTTATGAGCAACCTGGGCAGCAAGATCGCTTACACAAATGATGCACGTGGTAAAGATTATATTCCTGCCAACTTAGGAATCGGTGGGGTTTATACAAAAGCCATTGATGATATTAACAAGATCAGTTTTGGTATTGATATCAATAAACTGCTTGTGCCAACTCCGCCAACTGATACTGCTGCTGACGCAAGAGATGCATACCGCAACAAAAGTGTAGTGGGTAGCTGGTTCTCTTCTTTTGGCGATGCACCCGGTGGTTTTAATGAAGAGCTGAAAGAATTCCAGATATCAACAGGTATGGAATACAGTTATAACGATCAGTTCTTTGCACGTGCCGGTTATTTCTACGAAGCAAAAACAAAAGGTAACCGCCGTTTCTTTAGCGTGGGTGCCGGTGTTAAATACAACAAACTTGGGTTTAACTTCTCTTATCTTGTACCAACAGGTCAGGGTATTAACCGTAACCCATTGAGCAACACTACACGTTTCAGTTTGTTGTTTGATCTGGGTGGCGATGGTGGCGGAAGCAACGAATAAACCCAACAGATAAAAGATTTTGTCAAAAGCGGAGGTAGTTTACCTTCGCTTTTTTATTTACATTATGGGATTGAGAATTGGTTCAGGCGTTGACTACCATCAATTAGCAGAAGGAAGAAAATTGTTTATCGGTGGTGTTGAAATACCACATCATAAAGGTGCATTGGGCCACAGCGATGCTGATGTATTGCTGCATGCTATTTGCGATGCAATGCTTGGTGCACTTGCTCTTGGCGATATTGGCACACATTTCCCGGATACTTCAGCTGCATTTAAAGACATCGACAGTAAAATTTTACTGCAGCAGAGTTTTGATAAGATCAGGGAGAAAGGTTACCGTGTAGTGAATGTTGACAGCACGTTGTGTTTACAGGCACCAAAGATCAAACTATATATTGGCCAGATGCAATCAATCATTGCCTCAATACTTGAACTTGAAACCGATGCAGTTTCAGTAAAAGCAACCACAACAGAAAAAATGGGATTTGTTGGCAGAGAAGAAGGTCTTGTGGCTTATGCAACCGTATTGCTTGAAAAATAATAAACATGACAGTTAAGATCATCAATCAATCAAATAATCCATTACCTGCTTATGCCACCGAAGGCAGCAGCGGCATGGATGTTAGAGCTTTTATTAACGAAACCGTTACATTACAACCACTCGAAAGGGCGTTGATACCAACCGGTTTATTTATTGAACTGCCGCAAGGTTTTGAAGCACAAATACGACCAAGAAGCGGGTTGGCCATTAAACAAGGTATTACCTGTTTAAACACGCCGGGCACAGTTGATGCAGATTACCGTGGAGAAATTAAGATTATCTTAATCAACCTGAGTAACGAAATACAGTCTGTACATAATGGCGACCGTATTGCACAAATGGTGATACAGAAAGTAGAAAAAATTGACTGGAGCCTTTCTGTTGAACTGGAAGAAACAGAACGTAACGCCGGTGGCTTTGGCAGCACCGGAAAACATTAATAATTGATGATGAAGAATCTTCTATCTATACTCGTAACGATTGTAATGCTGCTGGCTTTCAGTGCATGCAGATCAACGAAAAAAATTCAGCAGGCAATGGTAAAGAAAGATACCGTTGCAGTGGTTCTGCCTGTAGAAAAACTTCCAACGCATGAAGACACCATGCGAATGGTAGATGAAGTATTGACAAAAGTGCAGAAAAAACACATCGACTTTAAAACATTCTCAGCGAAAATAAAAGTTGATTACAGCAACAATAAAGGCCGTCAGCCCGATTTTGTTGCAAATGTGCGGATGTTGAAAGACAGCCTCATCTGGATATCACTCAGCAATGATATTGGAATTGAAGGTATTCGTGTGCTGATATCAAAAGACAGTATTAAGATATTAGATAAACTGGCTAACACTTACCAGGTTCGCCCCTTGAGCCATATCCAGGAGCTGAGCCAGATACCGTTCAGTTTTGCCGACCTGCAAAGCCTGCTGGTAGGCAACCCGATCTTCTTTAACAAAGACAGCGTTACATCATACACAAATAACGTAAATGGCTACACGCTGTTGAGCATTGCGCCATTGTTTAAAAATTTATTATCGGTTGGCAATGATTATTCAGTGCAGAAATGTAAACTGGATGATAATGATCCCACACTCAACCGCACCTGCGATCTCATTTATAATAATTATGAGAACAAGACCGGTGTATCTTTTTCTACACAACGGCAGATCACTATTTCGCAGCAGAATAAACTGGATGTTGAGTTGAAATTCAAGGATTATAAATTTAATGAAGACCTGAGTTTCCCCTTTACAATTCCTAAAAAATTCAAAAGAATCTGATAGGGCATACGTTTTCTGTTGATGCTGCGTTTACCCTTGTTCCGGGCATTAGCCTTATTTTTGTAACCAATCAACCCATATACCTATGCTGAAATTCTTGTTGGTAATATGCTGTACCCTTTTGCAGGTGGCTTTGTTTGCACAGGATAAAAATGAATTGGAAAGAAAGCGTAAACAAACGCTGCAGGAAATTGAAATGCTCAACAGGCAGTATAATGATATTAAGAAGAACCAGAAGCAAAGCATTGGGCAGCTTACATTAATACAAAATAAGATCCGCTTACGTAATGAAGTGATCAATACCATCAACAAACAGGTGCATGCAATAAATGGTGATATCAATGCCTCATACATCGAGATGCGTCGGTTGAAAAAGGATCTTGATACATTGAAGATGACCTATGCTCACAATGTAGTGTATGCTTATAAGAACAGGAGCAGTTACGATTTTCTCAACTTTTTATTTTCAGCGACTAATTTCAATGATGCCATACGCCGTATTGCATACATGAAGGCATACCGCAGTTACAGGGCTGAGCAACTTGAAGTGATCAATAAAACAGAATTGATGTACAGAGATAAGATCACACAACTCACCAATGCAAGGAAAGAAAAAAGTGCGGTGTTAACTAATCAGAGTAAAGAGATGGGTGAATTGGTGAAGGATAAAGAAGAACAGGCATCGGTGGTAAATAATTTAAAGAAGCGTGAGAAAGAGATCAATAAAGATATTGCTACGAAGAAAAAACAGGCACAACAATTACAGGCTTCTATTGCTGCTGTTATTAAACGTGAAATGGCTGCAGCTAAGAAAGAAGCTGAAGCCAGAGATAAGGCTGAGCGTGACCGGATAGCCAACGCAAAAAAAGAAGCCGACAGGATTGCAAAAGAAAATGCAAAGAACAATCCCGCCACAACTACAACTGCACCTGCTGTTACAGCTCCTGCAGTAAAGAAAGATGAGCCAAAGAAAACAGAAAGCTATCTTGAATACAACAAAGAAGATCTTGCGTTGGGCAACAGCTTTGAGAGCAGCAAGGGAAGATTACCATTCCCTGTTGATAATGGGTATGTGTCAATCAACTTTGGACCATATATTATTCCTGGTACAACTATCAAAGGCAACCAGGATTTCATCACCATTGCTTCTCCAGCAGGAACTTCTGTAAAAGCATGTTTTGAAGGTGAAGTGGTGAGCGTGTTTGACGTGGGCGGTAATACAGCTGTAATGATAAAGCATGGTAAATACTTTACCACTTACAGTAATCTTTCATCTACTAATGTAAACAAGGGTCAAACTGTGAAAACAGGACAAGTGATCGGTCGTGTTGGAACCAACATCGATGGCGATGGAGAACTTAACTTTGTGCTTGCACGTGAAAGTCAAATGATTAATCCAGGTCCCTGGTTAAGGGGTCGCTGATACATTTACAAAGCGTTCATATAACTCTTCATACAAAGGAACAATGTAGTGAATATCAAATTTCGCTGCCTGTTCCTTTGCTTTTTGTTTGCAGTATTGTAACCTTTCATCGTTTTTCAGCAACTCAATTCCAAGGCGGCTCAGTTCATTTACATCGCCAATGTTGGCCATAAAACCTGTTTCACCGTGAATATTAATTTCAGGAATACCACCGGCATTGGTCGACAGAACAGGAACACCGGCTGCCATTGCTTCCAATGCCGATAAACCAAAGCTTTCATATTCTGATGTAAGTATGAACATATCGGAAATAGCAAGTATCTCTTCCATTTCCTGTTGCTTACCAAGAAAACGAACATCATCACAAATACTTAATTCACGACAAAGTTCTTCAGCACCGGGTCTGTCGGGGCCATCACCCACCATTAATAATTTAGAAGGAACAACTTTATTGATATTAGCGAATATGCGGATAATATCATTCACACGTTTCACTTTACGGAAGTTACTTGCATGAGCAATAATGCGTTCGCCATTTGGTGCAAGCACTTTGCGGAAAGCATCCAATGGTTTTTTATCGAAGCGTTGCACATCCACAAAGTTGTGAATCACTTCTATTTCTTTTTCAATAGCGAAAGAATGATAGGTTTCTTTGCGCAGGTTGTTCGATACTGCTGTAATAGCATCACTTTCATTGATCGAAAATGTAACTACGGGTTCAAAGGTTTTATCCTTGCCCACCAGTGTAATATCTGTACCATGCAATGTGGTAATAACTGGAATATCTTTTCCTTTTTTCTTGAGTATCTGTTTGGCCATATAGGCAGCTGATGCATGCGGAATGGCATAATGTACATGCAAAAGATCGAGATCATTGTTAAGCACAACATCAACCATTGTGCTGGCAAGTGTTGTTTCGTATGGCGGATAATCGAACAAAGGATAATGCGGCACACGCACTTCGTGGTAAAAGATATTGGTGAAGAAACCACTCAGGCGAACAGGTTGCTGGTACGTAATAAAGTGAACCATATGTCCTTTTTCTGCCAATGCTTTTCCTAATTCTGTTGCCAACACACCGCTACCGCCAAACGTTGGGTAGCATACGATACCTATTTTCATGAAATCGAGTTATTAGTTATAGAAACAAAACCCATTGAGGGATTGTTTGATTTATATGGCTGTCATTTTCCGTGCCAGATCATTTGTTACTGATGATTTGGCAGGTTGCCATAACGAAGTTAGCACTTTCAATCAACAGGTTTTTTTCAGCGCTTGCCGTTCGTCAAAAAAGCAGCCTGTTACCGAATAGCACTTTTTGCAGGTTCGCCTACTTGTTCTATTTTCAGCCTTTGACTCCTGACCTACAGAATGCCACAATCAGTTATATGTGTTCTAAAAACGAAACCTACCCTTCTGTCTTTTTTGCCTGTCTTGCTTTCTTTGTTCTTTTTAATGTAAACGGGTTTTCACAAAATCTACTTGCTAATTCTTCATTTGAAGATGAAAATTATTGTGAAATGCAAATTCCCTGCTCTCCTTCGGGCTGGTTCTCTGTTAGCGATATGCCATCCGGGTATTTTAGAAATCCAATTGAGTCATTAGATGGGAAAAACAGTCTTGGATTTGTTGTTGCAAGCAGTAAAGGGAAAGCCAGGAACTATTGGCAAACACAATTATTATGTAATCCCCGGGAGAGTAATAAAATGGTATTGAAATTCTCTTTGTATTCTCCAAAGCAAGCATTCAATCCGGCAAATATTGGATTTGCGTTTATTGAAAAAATGATCTGGTCGAAAAAGGATTCCCTGCTTCATTTAAATGAATATTCTACTTTATCCGGGGCATCAATTAAGCAAAGAAAGAATAGATGGTATGACGTTGAAATTGTGATTGGAAAACCAGCCAACAAACAGGTTTTCATACTTGGTAATTTCGACACTGCTACCACTGCAAAAAGTATCAACAACAGAATTGTTTATGAAGATTATTACATTGACAAGATCAGTCTTGAATCTCAGGATAAAATGAAATGTGAATGGAAGGCAGCAAGAGATTCTTTATATTCAATAACAAGAAGACATGGGCGGTATCCCTCAACTAAGCCGCCAGTCATTGCTGTATCAAAACCTGTTAAGAATAAAATCAGAATCGACACGTTTTTATTAAGTGTTGAGAATTTTGATCTCAACAGTTCAAAAATCAAAAAGGTTAACAGTATTGATTCGATTTTAAATTCAATTGATCTTAAAGCAGTAGACAGTATTTATATTCTTGGCTTTACTGATAATTTAGGATCGGTTGAATACAACGCCAAACTATCGCTGGCAAGAGCAGAAGCTGTGAGAGATTATATCAATACAAAGTTTGATTTAGGTAGAGAGAAGTTATTAATAGAAGGCAAGGGGATTTCCACAAAATATACCAGTAAAGAATTGAACCGACGGGCTGAGATTATTATACAATACAAAAAGGAAGAATGAATTGGAGTTTAATAATCCTTAGCTTTTTTTGAATTATTTCTTCATGGCTAACCACTTGTCAAAAAAACAAGGATTGACAGTTCTTAGTTTTTGCAGGTTAGTATACTTGTTCTATTTTGGGCTTTTCAATCAACTCCAGCAAAAGCATGAGAACAATTAGAGCAGTAATGGCCTTCTGTTTATTGGCCCTGTCAGCAGATGCACAAAACAAAGACTCGGTTATGTTTAAACACATTGCCGACGATGTATTCATGAACAGTAAAGCATACGAGAACCTGCGTTTTCTTTGTAAACAAGTGGGACCAAGATTAAGCGGTTCACCACAGGCAGAAAAATCGGTGAAAGAAACTTTTCGCATGATGAAAGAACTGGGTGCCGATACCGTGTACCTGCAGGAATGTATGGTGCCACATTGGGTGCGTGGTGCAAAAGAAAATGCATTATTGGTTGATGATAAAGGCAATACTTTTTCACTTAACATTTGTGCATTAGGGAATAGTGTTGGTACCGGTAAAAAAGGAGTGAAGGCTGAAGTGATTGAAGTGGGTTCGTTCAGCGAGCTTGATGCGTTGGGCGAGAAAGGAGTGAAAGGAAAAATTGTGTTTTATAATTTCCCGATGAACCCAACCAATGTTGAAACCTTCCGTTCGTATGGCGAAGCTGGTCAGTTTCGTGGCCGTGGCCCATCAATGGCGGCGAAGTATGGTGCAGTGGGTGCAATGGTTCGTTCGCTCGCCAGTAATATTGATGATTATCCGCACACAGGCACAACAACGTACAACGATTCATTTCCAAAAATTCCGGCCATTGCTGTTTCAACACGTCATGCAGAATATGTAAGTGCTCAGTTGAAAAAGAAAAAGGGCCTGCAATTGTATTTCCGTACTGAGTGCCAAATGTTGCCTGATGTAAAAAGCCATAATGTAATTGGAGAGATAAGAGGAACAGAATTCCCTGATGAGGTAATTACAGTTGGAGGTCATCTTGATTCATGGGACCTGGCCGAAGGTGCACATGATGATGGCGCAGGTTGTGTACAGAGTATGGAAATTATTCGTGTGTACAAAAAGTTAGGCATTAAGCCCAAGCGTACCATTCGTGTTGTGATGTTTATGAACGAAGAGAATGGATTGCGTGGTGGGCGTAAATATGCTGAAGCAGCAACAGCAGAAAAAAACAGGAAATTTATTTTTGCTTTGGAAAGTGATGCAGGTGGTTTTACACCAAGAGCATTTGGTTTTACAGCAGAAGAACCTGTGTTAAATAGACTTCGTAATTGGGTGCCGCTATTTAAACCTTATGGTGTGTATGAATTTTCTGCAGGCGGTGGCGGTGCAGATATTGGTCCGTTGCGTCCTTTGGGTACAACTCTTGCAGGCCTGCGTCCCGATTCACAACGTTACTTCGATCATCATCATGCAGCCAACGATACATTTGAAATGGTGAGCAAGCGTGAACTGGAACTTGGTGCAATCAATATGGTGTTGCTGTTATACGTAGTTGATCAATACGGCTTATAAAACAAAAAGAGTGTGAGTGATAACTATTCATTCACACTCTTTATTTAATACTTCCACTACTTTCTTATAATACTCAACTGCCCGTTCCGGCGTTCGGCCAATGGATACAAGACCAACTTTGCCGAACTGGGAAAGTGCACTGATTAAATGAAACATCACACCTTCTTCTTGCGCATTGCTGTAATGCAAGTCATTCATCATTGCAATATCAATCAGGTCGTGTGGAGTCAAGCCTTTGTAACAATCACGTTGCAGGTTATCGGTAGCAAAATAATATCGTTTCTTTCCATCGGGCATAAAGTATTCGCCTTTTTCAGGATCATAATCTCCTTCTGTTAAGAACTGCAGCATTAAGTAAGGATGTGTTGTGCCGCCTTTTCTTAAGTTGATCTCGATAGCGTAATGTTTAAATTCCTTACCAACTTTCGTACTCATAAAGTCAACAGCAAAACGACCAAGCACTCCTTTTTCTTTTAAGCCTTCGGCAATAACAAATCCTAAGCGGCCAATTTCTCTTGCATAAATTTTATCTGCCGGAAATGTTGCACCTAAAAACACCTGGCAGTTTTCACCTCCCAGCATTTGATCATGTGTTGACAGGACTGAAACATTTCCCAACGGATCAATCATACATTGCACAGATGGCGATGTAATGATCTCAGCTTCCAGGAATTCTTCTACAATACCTTCCATCTGCTCAAACTTTTTAAAGAAAACTGCATTGGTGAGGTTGGAGGCAACAATTTTCAATTGCTCATCGATGTGTTCAGCTATCCAGTTTCGTAATGAATCATCAGCCGGAGCTCCTTCATACGAAAACACAGCATTTCCTTCACCTGAGAAACCATCATTCATTTTTACTACTGCTTTTCTTAATGTTGGTTTCTGTTGCTTGAGTAATGCAAGACAATCGATCACTTCTTCTTTGTTTTTTACATCTTCAAAACCTTCGGGTGTAAGTATGTTTAATGATTTGAATAATTTTCTGCCTGCACTTTTTGTTCCCAGATAATTCAACTCAGGATCACAACCATACAGTGGAATTTGTAATTGCAAAGCAAGTGACTGTTCATATTCTGTTACATTGAAACAAGTAATATGTGCTGGTGAATTTGGTTCGATCAACTGTTTGATGCGTTCAATTAATCTCGGCCGTTGCAGAATTTTTTCGGTGAGTGGGGTAGAAGAAGCATCAAAACAACTCAACAGGATCAATCGTTGTCTTGCATGATAACCTGTAATGCCAGGTAGCAGGTGCAGGTAGTAATCAATGATCGCCGGATCAATTGGTACACTCGTTACATAAATGATGCGTGTGCGTGGCATACGTAACAACATGAGCAGGCAAAGCAACCGCTCCTCATAAAACACATGTCCTTTTACTTTTGAAAGAATGGTATGGTCCAATGTAAGACTTGGGATCACAACAACAGTTCGTGGTGCGAGTTTATCAGGAAAAGTTGTTCTGAACTGCTCGCATAGTTGTTCTTTTAATTGATTGAACAACGCTTTGTCTTTTGCACTCAGTGTTTGTGCAGCAGCAGTTAGTTGCTCACTCTCTGTTGATGGATGTTGTTGTATAATATCAGGCATAGTACACAATATAGAAAATGAACAGAAGGATGTCAAGCGCATGGTTTCACCGATAAGACAATTATTTTCTTTGCAGCTTACCGACGGGATTCCGCCGTTCACCGACTTTTACTGCAGGCTGCTCTACTAACCGTTGACCACTGTTTGATGAGACGATAGTTTTGTTCTAAATTCATAAAAATGACAAGCAATTGTATGGGAGCAAACAATAAATCAAGTGAAAAGTGGATCGGTTTAACCTTGCTGGGAGTAGGTGTACTTATCCTGCTGCGGAATTTAGACTTGCCTTTACCATCCATTCTTTTTTCATGGCCAATGATCCTCATCGCTGTTGGGTTAGTTGTAGCATTTAAAGAAAATTTTAAGGGAAGTGCATGGATGGTACTCATGGGCCTTGGCGGGTTCTTTCTCTTTATGAAATTATATCCTGAATGGGAACTACGCAATTTTATTGCACCGGCCATTCTTATTGCCATTGGTTTAAGTTTTATCCTTCGACGTAAAACATTTATTACCGACAAAAGATCAGGAGCTGCGGCTGAACCCATCTATAACACATCCACAACAACTGAAGCAAGCGGCACAACAGACTCAGAAGACCTGATTGATATAGCTGCTGTATTCGGAGCTGTAAAAAAGAATGTGTATTCAAAGAATTTTAAAGGAGGAGAAGCGGTATCCATTTTTGGTGGCTCCGAAATTAATTTGATGCATGCCGATTTTAACGGCACAGCAAAATTGGAGATTGTAAACATCTTTGGCGGTACCACTTTATTTGTGCCTGCACATTGGCAGATACGCAGCGAAGCAGTAGCCATCTTCGGAAGTATTGAAGATAAACGTCAGCGTCCTGCAGGTATCAGTACAGATAAGATATTAGTGATTGAAGGATTTGTGATGATGGGGGGTATTGATATCAAATCGCTCTGACTCTTAAAAGCTGGTTATGTGTACATGAACAGTTTTTGGATCAAGTACGAATTACGCATGCTCAACGTAGCCTTGGCGAAGTTGAGAAGTTAGAAGTACGTAGCTCGTACTTCGTACCTCTTACTTTGTACTTCCGTTAACCATTAACCTTATTATCAATCAACATCAACTGCAGTTTATGAACTGGTTTCTTGTAAAAATTATTTTTCAGATTATTTGTGGCGATGGCAAACACACCGCACAGTTTGAAGAACAATTACGGCTCATCCATGCAACCGATGCATGTGATGCCATGCAGAAAGCAAAAGCAATTGGTTTGGAGGAAGAGCAATCGTTCAGCGATCAGCAACAACAGCCGGTAGAGTGGAGGCTGATTGCAGTAACCGACATTTATCCGTTTAACACAGGCATGGATGGTGCAGAAATTTTTTCACGCATCAGTGAAGAAGAACAGGCAGCAGCATTTATTCATACCATGCGTTTACGTTCTGCTGATGCAGCCAAACGTTGTAACGAATTCATTCAAATCTAAACAATCGGCATGGCTGTATCACCGTTTCGTTCAAAGCAATTCATGATTCCCTTCTGCATCAGTTGGTTTGTATGGATTGTAGTACAACAACTGGCGTTGTATTGGATGGGGTTGAATTGGTTTGAAGCATTAACGGATAGTTTAGTAAGTAATACGCTGCTCATTTATGTATCTATGCTGTTGTTTACTATCCTGCGTTTTTATCTGCCACGTACGAATACAATGCTGAACCTTGTTACATGGATCATCTTGCTCACCACGGGTTGGTTCTTTGCTTCCAATACAGTTCTCGACCTGATTTATGGAGACAATCTTCACTACCAGGCATTGATACATAATACGTGGCCTATTCGTTTTGCCATTGGTTTTTTGATCAATGGTTGTGTGAGCCTGGTGGGTTATGCTTATTTCAACTGGCAGGAACGTAGTGAAACAGAACAGAAAAAAAATGAAGCAGAACAGTTGAGTAAAGAAGCAGAGTTGTACAAACTGCGTCAGCAATTGCAACCGCATTTTTTATTCAATGCGCTTAATTCAATTAATGCACTCATTGGTTCAAGACCGGCAGAAGCAAGAGAAATGGTGCAGCAGTTGTCTGATTTTTTACGTACTACGTTGCGTAAAGAAGAACAGCAATGGGTAAAGCTGGAAGATGAAATCCGTTCGTTGCAGTTATATCTTACCATTGAAAAAGTCAGGTTTGGTCATCGGTTACATACACAACTCGAGTTCAATGCAGATGCGTTGAACATGCAATTGCCGGCATTGTTGTTACAGCCGTTGGTAGAAAATGCCATCAAATTTGGATTGTATGATACAATAGAGGAATCACGCATTTACCTCCTGGCAAAAGCAGAAGAGGGTCAGCTTGTAATTACAGTTGAAAATCCATTTGATCCTTCTACTGCTGCTGCACAAAAAGGAACAGGCTTTGGATTGAGTTCGGTACAACGCCGGTTATATTTGATGTTTGGCCGAAAAGACCTGCTGCAAACAACAGCAAAAGAAAATATCTTTAGTACAACAGTGATTATACCACAACCAATCGTGTCTGACGTCTCAAAGAGCGTCTGACACATAATGAGTAAACATGCAGTATAAAGTTTTAATTATTGATGATGAGCCATTGGCAAGAAGTATGCTGCTTGAATACCTGCAGGCTTATCCGCAATTGCAGGTGGTGGAAGAATGCAACAATGGATTTGAAGGAGTAAAAGCCATTCAGCAACATAACCCCGATCTTATTTTTCTTGACATTCAAATGCCCAAGATCACAGGTTTTGAAATGCTGGAATTACTGGAAGAACCACCGGCAGTAATTTTCACCACAGCGTTTGATGAATTTGCTGTGCAGGCCTTTGAAAAAAATGCAGTTGATTATTTGCTGAAACCTTTTTCGCAACAGCGTTTTGATAAAGCTATTGCACGCTGGATGGAACAGGATAAAGCAACAACTGTTGCAGCAACAGAACAAGTGTTGAAAGATGCAGCAAAAAATCCATCACAGGCCGAACGTATTGTTGTGAAGAACGGAACCAAGATCACGATCATTCCTGTACAGGATATTCATTACCTCGAAGCGGCTGATGATTATGTGAAAATTGTAACGGCTGCAGGCAGCTTTCTGAAAAAACAAACGATGGGTTATTTTGAAGACACACTCAATAAATCTTCATTTGTAAGAACGCATCGTTCTTATATTGTCCGTTTGCAGGAGATCACCCGCATTGATCCGTACGAAAAAGAAAATCATATTGCAGTCTTGCGATCAGGTGCAAAAATTCCTGTAAGCCGTGCAGGTTATCCAAAGTTGAAAGCGATGTTGGGGTTGTAGTACCTGTCCGGCGTCTCTAAGGGCGTCTGACACATCTGTAAGTACGAGGTACAACGTTGGAAGTACAGAAGCCCTCATCACTGTTTAAAAGTGGCAGTAAATGAAAGTAGCAGGTTGTACCCGTCAGACGAGGGCGTCCAACGTAGTGTACTTCGTATTTCGTACATCGTACTTTGTACTTCACTTCTACCATTCCTGCCCCACCCAAACAGCACCGCCAATACTATCACGCAAAGCACCGGTATCAGCAGCAAGCATATTGTTTTCTTCACGCCAGCGGAGCAATGCAAAGAAAGCAGCATAAAATGCATCTTGCTGTACAGCAGCAGGCAATGGCAATAATGTTGAAGCCAGTTTAAATACCGGATCAGCTTTGCCATTCAATGCAAGATCGATCATGCGAAAATCACTCACCACATTTACACCGGTAATAGCTGCAACGGCTGCAGCATCACCCAAAGCATGACTTAATTTGGTTTCAGGCGAATGGATGGCTGTATGTCCCATTAACCCGATCAATTGTATTTGGTAATCGAGATGATGTTCATCAATGAATTGTTTTATTTGATTCCCGACCCAATGTCCGTAATCTACATGTAATTGCAGGTAATCAACAGCGGAACTTAAAGCCGCTGATTGTAAACGTTGCTGTAAATCGGAGGGATAAGCAATGGATGCAGTTTGTCTTATTTCAACATCCCATTTCTTTCCACTTACTTCAAAAGAGGCAAATACAAGTTCTAAAGATTGGGTACTGGTATTACCTGCAACGCCCAAAGCCCGGTAGATCATAAATAGTCTGATTTTCGATTGTAGAATTTATTCCTCTAACAATCCTGTTCACAATTTTATCTGTTAGATTTGTAAAAATACGGCAGCTGGTTCAGGATTAATGTGTAATGAACGGAAAGCTGGAAAATGAACAGCCCCGACGTATAAATTTACAGCACATGGTCATCAATTTAAGCGAGCAGCATTCATTGGTAAGTAACTGGGTGGCTGAGTTGAGGGATTCCGAAATTCAGGCCGACCGTATGCGTTTCCGCCGCAACCTGGAACGAATCGGGGAAATTGCAGCTTACGAGATCAGCAAAATTCTTCCCTGGGAGGAAAAAGAAATTACTACTCCTTTGGGCAGCTCCCCATCAAAAGTATTGAAGGCGCAACCTGTTTTGGCTACAATATTAAGGGCAGGTTTGCCGTTACATCAGGGATTGTTGAACTATTTCGACAGGGCCGATAATGCGTTCATCTCTGCCTATCGCAAACATCATCGTGATGGCAGCTTTGAGATAAGCCTGGATTATATCAGTTGTCCCAGCCTGGAGAACAGGGTGGTGATTATTGCAGATCCAATGCTGGCCACAGGCAGTTCACTGGTAAAAACAGTGCAATACCTGAGGGATGAAGGGCAACCGGCCGAAATGCATATCGTTTGTGCCATAGCTTGTACCGTGGGAATTGAATTTGTGCATCGTACCGAGCCCAAAGTAAAGATCTGGTGCGGGGCAATAGATGATGAATTAACGGCGAAAGGTTATATTGTGCCCGGTTTAGGCGATGCCGGTGATCTTGCTTACGGAACAAAAGTGCAGATGTAAAGCAACGAAAAC
>JAKFDY010000517.1:0-2545 GCA_036675885.1 Lacibacter sp.
ATTGATTGTCCTCCAGGGTTAAGTTCATTAGCAGAAAATATTTTTAATGCATCAGATATTGTATTGATGCCCATCATACCAACAACACTTTCTGTTCGCACCTATCACATGGTGAAAGATTTTTTTAAAGAGAAGAGTATCGATCAGAAAAAAATGACCTGCTTTTTCACCATGACCGATCTGCGCCGCAATATGCACAACGAAGTGATGGAAGAATTATACAAAGACAAACGCTTCTTCGAAAACTATATTCCTTACTTAAGTGATGTAGAAAAAATGGGCGTACACAAAGCTCCGTTGGAAGAATTTGCACGCAGCAGTTATGCTGCACAATGCTACCGTGATCTGTGGGAAGAAATAAAAGAAGGAGTGCTGTAACTCAATGCAGTAGTGGATTTCAGCCCACCGTAAAATTACCAAATCGGTATTAAGTACTAACCCTAAATTTTCCAAAATAGACCGCTAAGTGTTGCACAAGTCAAAAACTGTGTCTACATTTGAATCGTCCAATTCTTTTGAAAAAACTAAATCCAAATGTCATGAAAAAGCCATTGCGTTTCTTCTCATTCGTATTTTTCCTCTTCGCTATTTATTTGAACGTATTTTACAAGGAAGATTCTTTCCTGGCACGTGTCGTTGCAGGTAAATCTGAAGTTGCAAAACAGCAAACAGCTCAAAAACAATCTACAAAGGAAGCAAAGCCTTTAGAGAATGAGCTCGCTGAAAATAGCGGCAAGTAATACCAATTTTAGTTCTGGAACAGTTCAAAGAAACACAAGCAAAATGCAAGCTTGTATTATACCGCCGTAAGGTGGGTTGAACTAAGTATAGATTACAAGCGGTATCATACCACAATACATATTGTGCATCAACTATTTCGTTAAGCAGTCAACGAACCGGCGATCCGTACCCTATATTTTTATTTGCTGCCGGTGTTGAATTTTCTCATAATGTAAGTTTTGCGGAGGTGGTTTCCACCACCTCCTGTTTTTACTATGCTCACTCAAAAACCACGTTACAAAAACGGGGCTTTTGTCGTTTATAAAAATTTCTCTTTTTCTCTTTGGCAAGGATGCTAACTTAGCGGCATGGCCAATGATAAAAAAGTTTTTCTGCTCGATGCGTTTGCGCTCATCTTTCGTGCATATTATGCACTCATACGCAGTCCACGCAATACATCAAAAGGAAAAAATACCAATGCACAGTTTGGGTTCACCAATGCGTTGATTGAACTCATTACAAAACAAAAGCCTTCGCACATGGCTGTTTGTTTTGATACGGCTGCGCCAACTGAACGCCACACCGATTTTGCAGAATACAAAGCCAACCGCCAGGAAGCACCGGAAGATCTGTTGCTGGCCATCCCCGATATTAAGCGCATCATTAAAGGATTCAATATTCCGGTAATTGAAAGCGATGGGTATGAAGCGGACGATGTGATCGGTACATTAAGTAAACTGGGTGAGGCCGCCGGGTACGAGGTGTTTATGGTTACACCGGATAAGGACTATGGCCAGCTGGTAACGGAGAAAGTAAAAATTTACAAACCTGCATATCAAGGTGGTGATGTGGAGATCCTGGGGCCAGAAGAAGTGTGTGCTAAATGGGGAATCAAAAATGTAAGCCAGGTAATTGATATACTCGGGATGATGGGTGATTCGGTTGATAACATTCCCGGCATACCTGGTGTGGGCGAAAAAACTGCAGCCAAACTTTTAGCGGAATATGGAACATTGGAAAATGTGTTGGCTAATGCCGCCAATATTAAAGGAAAGATGGGCGAAAAAGTTGCAGCAGGAAAAGATCTTGCCATCATGAGTAAGAAACTTGCCACTATTATTACCAATGTGCCGGTTGAATTTCATGAAGAAGATTTTCGTTTGAAGGAATGGAACAAAGAGGAGTTGGCAGCAGTATTTGCTGAACTCGAATTTAAAACTATCGGCAAGCGGATTTTAGGTGATGACTTTAACGCATTCAGTTCAGCACCGGTTGCTGTGCAGAAAGATTTGTTCGGAAATGATGTGATCGATACCACAATGGGTGAAGTGCGGAAAGAAAAGAAAGCGCCGGCAAAATCTGCACAAACAGAAATCTTTGCTTCAACAGATGCAACAGAAGCTGAAGGAACTGCAGAACAGGAAGAAGATTCTGCTGTGTTGGAGTTTGGCGCTTCAAAAAATATTAATAACACAGAACACGAATACATTGCTGTAACAACAGAAGCAGCAATGAAAGAGCTCGTTGCTGAATTAGCAATACAAAAAGAAAATTGTTTCGATACAGAGACAACAGGTATTGATGCAAATGATTGTGAATTGGTCGGCATGAGTTTTTCGTATCAGCCACACAAAGCATGGTATGTTCCTTGCCCTGCTGATCAAACAGAAACAAAAAAAATCCTCTCCATCTTCAAACCGTTGTTTGATGATGAAAGCAAAACATGGATCGGGCAAAATATCAAATACGATCTGTTGGTATTGAAGTGGTATGATGTGGAATTGAAAGGTCCGTTGTTCGACACCATGCTGGCACATTATGTAGT
>JAKFDY010000518.1:0-3527 GCA_036675885.1 Lacibacter sp.
ATACCAGCAATCCTTTCTGAATAGAACCAGTTATGTTTCCATCAACTTTAACAGAGGCAAAGGCCGTTCGTTGCAGTACCGCTCTCATATTTCGTTCAATTGGTTGTAAATTCGATCACCGAAAATACAACGCTTCGGTTTTGATGCATGATAAAAGATGTGAGCAATGAAATTCAGTTCCAGACTGCACGCAGTGGTGGTGCCGGTGGACAAAATGTAAACAAGGTGGAAACCATGGTGATGGGCTATTGGCATATTGCATCATCTGCACTTGTAACCGAACAACAAAAAATAGTATTACAGGAAAAACTCAGCAACCGTATTAATAAGGAAGGTACATTAATCGTTAAAAGCCAGGTGCACCGCAGCCAGCAGGCAAACAAGCAGGAAGTAATTGAAAAAATCAATCAACTTATCTCTATTGCACTCACGCCTAAAAAGGCAAGAATAGCCAGCAAACCGTCGAAAGCTTCAAAAGAAAGACGAATTGAATCGAAGAAAAAACAGAGCGAGCACAAACAAAGCCGTCAAAAGATCCGTTTATCGGATTACTGATACATGCAAACACACAAAAGCATCCTGTTGATCATTCTTTCTATAACATTTGGTTTATGGATGATGGAAAGCTGTCGCAAAAACAAACTTGAATTAACTGCTTACCCTGTTCAAATTCCTTCTCACTTTCCAGCAACTGACTATTATCAACGCAACCCAATTACCAAAGAAGGTTTTGTGTTGGGCCGACGTTTGTTTTACGACAAGCGTTTTTCAGTTGATGGTAGTATTTCCTGCGGTTCCTGCCATCAGCAGGTTGCTGCATTTGGCACATATGATCATGATCTGAGTCATGGTGTGAATGGTGAACATGGTATACGCAACGCCATGAGCTTATTCAATCTTGCCTGGCAGACTTCGTATGGTTGGGATGGAAAATATACATCGCCTGATGCTGTTTATTCAGCACACATCAACAACCCGATTGAATTTGGTGAGAACATCAACAGCATCATCAACAAATTAAAAACCGATAGTTATTACCCGCAGCAATTTAAAACAGTGTACGGCTCAACTTATATCAGTGAGCCACGCATCTGCAATGCATTAACACAATTTATAAGTGCATTCATCAGCAGCGCTACAAAATATGACTCGGTAAAACAAAACCTTAAGACGTTTACAACAAGTGAACAAGCGGGTTATATTGTGTTTCTCAACAAATGCAACAGTTGCCACACAGAGCCATTGTTCACTGATTTTTCTTACCGCAACATTGGTTTGCCACTTAGTATTTTGAATGATAAAGGAAGAATGACGATTACCGGTAACAAAGCCGATTCATTAAAATTTCGTGTGCCATCGCTGCGAAACATCTTTAAGAGCTATCCTTTTTTACACGATGGCAGGTTTATTGGCTTTGAGCAGATCTTTGACCATTATCAATCGGGTGTACAACAAAGTGCAACACTTGATCCATTGCTGGCAAGTGGTATTCAACTTTCAGTGTCTGAACGAACAGCATTAGTTGATTTCTTCCGCACGTTAACCGATAACAATTTTACAACAAACAACAGCTTTGCTGCACCGCAGTAAAAAGCCCTCCGTTTATGGGAGGGCTTGGGTTAATTTTTTAAAGAAAGAACATCTTTTCCAACGCTGAGTGGCAGAGTCATTTGTATTGCTATCAGCTAATGGCGAACAGCTTGCAGCTTCTTCTTATGCTGTTTTTCTTCTCGCTCTTAATATATCCAATGCTTTTTTCTGATTCTCTACTTCGCCTTTTTGCTTTTCGATGTTCTTTTTGTTTTCTTCAATATCGTCCTGCAATTTTTTCAGTCGTTTTTCAAGGCTGCCACTTTCATCTTCGTAATCTCTCAATTTCTTTTCAGTTGAT
Organism: Lacibacter sp.; assembly: GCA_036675885.1. Taxonomy (GTDB): domain Bacteria; phylum Bacteroidota; class Bacteroidia; order Chitinophagales; family Chitinophagaceae; genus Lacibacter. Next base: position 1,892 of record JAKFDY010000518.1, read on the forward strand.
TTCACTTTATCTTCCTGGCCTTTGATCTCTACTTCAAGTGCCTGTGCTTCTGCCAATGGAATAAACCCAAGGCAGTATTGCTTAATTTTTGAAATAAACACGGGATCATCGGTGCCTTTTACATAGTTTTCGTAACCACGTGAGATAATAAAGTAGACATTACTTTCATCTTTCTCCTTCCTGCTTTTACGTTCTACTTTTAATAATACATCAAAAGTTTCATCGCTTATTTCAGGAATACGTACAGCTTTGTAAGTGTACACACCTTTACTTTCTTTGGCACTATAACCCATTTGGCTGAATTTTTGCCGTATGGCATCTTCCGTTACTGAAGCAGCATAAGGCACTTCCAGGATCATGGCAGGGATCTTTTTCTTTTGCCATTCAAGTTCGCCATAAGCCTGTGCACCGGCATACATTGTAACCAATAAACAGGCAAGTAAAGTGTAGATTTGTTTTTTCATCTGTTTCTTTTTAATTAGTTATTATTTATCAGATGTTATTCGCCATTAAAATTATCTTCGTTTTGGGTATAAATTACCCGATAATTTTTTACGGCTCATTTCATAACATCCAATTTTGTGGTACTAAGATAAAAAACAAGCCCTATGTGTTGCATTAACATCGAAATATGTTTACCTATTTTTGAAGAATCTTAATTTCGTTGATTGAGTACCATTAAAAAACTAGCAGGACAAACGCTGTGGTATGGCTTACCTACTATTGCCAGCCGCTTTTTGGGTTATTTAATGAATATGGCATTGCCATTCATTTTTGCGCAACCATCTGTAACCGCCAATCTCACCCAGGTATATGCCATTATTCCTTTTCTCAACATCCTGTTTACTTACGGTGTAGAAACAGCTTATTTCCGCTATTCCAATGAAAAAGACAGATCAACACTTTATAACACATTAAGCCTTTCCATCTTTGGAACAACCATCCTTTTTACGGTATTGTTGTATTTTTTTCAATCATCCATTGCTTCAGCAGCCGGTCTTTCTGAAAATCCTGAATATATAACATGGATGCTGGCAATCCTTTTCTTTGATACGTTGGCTACATTGCCTTTCGCCCGTTTGCGGCAGGAGAACCGGCCAAGAAAATATGCATTTGTTCGTGTTGCCGGAATTTTGGTAAACATATTGGTTGTATTTCTTTTTCTTGGTTTTTTTCCTGCATATGCAAAAGAAAACCCCGATAGTTTTATTGGCACATTTTTCAACAAAAAAATAGGAATTGGTTATTACCTGATCGGGAATCTTTGCGGCAGCATCTTTACATTTTTACTGTTATGGAAAGAATGGAAACAGGTGAAACTGCGCTTTGACCGCAGCATGTGGAAGGAAGTAATGAAATACAGTTATCCTCTCATTATTGTGGGTTTGGGCGGAATGATCAATGATATGCTGAGCCGCCTGGTTTATCAGCATGTAGTTGACCTTCCGGAACAACAGGCCAAACATGAATTAGGCGTGTTTGCAAATATTTACCGTATTGCTGTTTTGATTACGATCATGATACAGGCATTTCGGATGGCAGCCGAGCCCTTCTTTTTCAACCGGTCAAAAGACGAAGATGCACACCGTACTTATGCCCGCATCATGAAATTTTTTGTAATTGCGTGTTGCTTTAT
>JAKFDY010000519.1:0-11104 GCA_036675885.1 Lacibacter sp.
TCCTGCGGCACCACATAATTCTCCATAAAATCGAAAATGTTTTGATTGTAGATACCAACATCTGCTCCATAATTTTTGTCAATATAGTTTTCGAATGGGCCACGACCGAAATATTCGATTTGATCGAAGCTTCTATTGATGCCCATCTGCACGCCTACTTTTGGAATATTCGGCAGACCATTTTCGGCAACTAAATTATAACCAACTTGAATTATACCATTTCCATGTACATAATAGTCAACTGTAACAGTGGCACTATCATTAATAAATGAATAAGCACTTTTAATTAACATGCCACTTCCATGAGTGCCGTCAAATTTTCCAATACTGGTATTTATCAGTTTTGGCTTTGCATCATACCATTGCTTCAGCGTACGGTGTGTTTTCCAACCCCGTTTGTCATTATCAGTTTGCGGCCTTGTAAAATGCGGAAATAAGGGTTGTTGTATTTGTTCATCACCATTTTGAATATAAGAACTTAACGCTCCGTTTGATTTATTGAAAGTGATAGAGAACTCTTTGCCCGTAATAATAAATGCGGAATCGCTATTCTTAAATTGAGTTGTGCCAGCAAATGAAGGCCCTGCTTTTGTCTTTTTTTCCTTTTGTATTTCAAACTGGTTCTCTGCAATAATAAAATGCTTATCAGCCCAGGCGGTTGAATCTTTAAATGTAAAACGTATATTCAGATGATAAGCTGCACCGGGTTTTAACGACGGCATAAAAGAAGTTACATCGAATACGGAATCTTTACCGGGTAGAATATCTAAACCATTAATAGCTTTCTTCACCACATTCCAGCCATCTTCCTTCAAAATAAATATACAGTTGTACTTGTTTACATTGGTGGTATTGCTCCTGTTGGTAATTTTAATTTTATTGTCCAGCCACTCACATTCTATTGGTTGAAAAATGCGTTTACATTCATACATCGCACCTTTGGGTTTTCCATCAGCATTCACAACACCCTTGATCGTGAAGTTGTCGAAATAACGTTCGCCATAATCACCACCGTAAGCATAAAACTTTACACCAGCTGAATCGGTTTTCTCCAAACCCTGGTCTTTAAATTCCCAGATACAACCACCTATTACACGAGGTATATTTCTCCATTGATCCCAAAACTCTTTTAAGTTTCCTGCACTGTTGCCCATTGCATGTGCATACTCACAAAAGAAAATTGGTCGATGATCTCCATTCGATTGATTCACTAACAATGGTGCTGTGTAATCAGATGGATACATTCTGCTGATCACATCTACATAATATTGATCCAACGGGTTCTGAATACGATGTGAATGATCATTGCTTTTTAAATAACGGCTGTCACCCGGATCGATATAACCATCTTCTTTCGGACTGCCCATTGCAGGTTCGTAATGCAACGGCCTCGTCATATCAAAATCTTTGATCCATGCGGCCATTGCTGCATGATTAGGCCCACTGCCTGCTTCATTGCCCAAACTCCACATGATAATGCTCGGATGATTTTTATCACGCAAAGCCATGCGACTGATCCGCTCCACATACGCACCGGCCCATGCAGCATCATGACTCAGCTTTCCACCCAAACCATGTGTTTCCAGGTTGGCTTCGTCTATCACCATGATGCCGAACTCATCACATAAGTCTAACAAATACGGATCGCTTGGATAATGACTGAGACGAACACAATTAAAATTGAATTGTTTGATGGTTTTGATGTCTTGCAAAATATCTTCTCTTGTTAGGGCCTTCCCTCTTGTTGGATGATGATCGGGACGATTGACACCATACAAATAAGTGAGCCTACCACTGATGAGTAATTTGCTGTCGCTCTTACGAAATTCAATGGAACGGAAACCAAGCTTGCATGTTTTTACTTCCAGTACTTTACCTGTACTGTCTTCCAGTGTCAACACCAGTTTATATAAATTCGGTTCTTCAGGACTCCACTTTTTTGGATTGTTGATGGTAGTTTCCATCAATCCGAATTTCACTCTGTCTAATCGAGGATGAATTTCATTAATAATCTCATCCGTCTTTTTCGAAAGCGGCTTTTGTAATACGGGTTGATTGTTTGCATCATATACCTGCGCTTTCAACACATAACCGGGCATATCCTTGCCGGTTAAATTTTCAATGCGTGGACGAATACTCAACAATGCATCTTTATAATCTTTATTCAGTTTTGTTTGATAGAAAAAATCTGCAATGCGCAATGATGGTTCTGCATGCAGATACACTTCACGATGAATACCACTCATGCGCCACTGATCCTGGTCTTCTAAAAAACTGCCATCGCTCCAACGTATCACCCAAACAGAAATTACATTTTCACCATACTGCAAATACGGTGTGATGTTGAATTCGCTTGGCAGGAAACTATCTTCTGCATAACCGGCAAACTTTCCGTTGATCCATAATTTATACGCCGAACTTACACCACCGAAATGCAGCGTAATGGTCATGTTCTTCCAGTTTGCAGGAACTGTAAATGTTTTTTGATAACACCCAACGCCGTTATAATCCTGCGGCACATGCGGTGGATTTACCGGACGGAAAGGATATACCGCACTTTTGTAAATAGGTTTATCATAACCTTGCATTTCCCAACTTGAAGGAACAACGATCTTCTTCCATCCACTCACTTTGCTTTTGTAAAAACCGTTCGGTGCATCAGCAGGTTTTAATGCAAATGAAAAATCCCATTCCCCATTCAAAGAAATATAGCGGCCGCTTTTCGTTCTGTCGTTCGTTAAAGCATCGGCAACCGTTGCAAACGAATAAGCTGTTGTTCTCGATTGATCCCTGTTAATGCCGCTCACATACGGATCTTCATACGGTTCACGGTTAAAAATGGTTGGCGCAACTGGAACAGCAGCCGGTGTTTTATCAACCAACTGTGCTTTTGTTTGATTCACGAAGGCACTAAGTACACTAAGAAGCACAAAGAAACTCCTTCGTGTTCCCTTGTGCCTTTGCGACTTTGTGGTTCTATTCTTCTTTTCTTCCTTCATTTTACTTTTTCTTTTTCAACAGATCCATTTCAATACAAGCCTGAATAAAAGGCCCGATCGCTTTCAGATCATCATCTCTTCTCGGCTCATTTACATAATATTCATACGTTCCATCACGATAAGGTATACCGCCTAACCCAGCACCAGCCACAGCCTGTATAAAATGATACTGGCCATTTGCATCTTTCGTTACAAATTGGTTGATCATGCCCCTGTACGCTTTCTGCAATGCTGCATTAAATGTTGCGGGCAAATAATTCATGCGGATACCTTTTGCCAATGCAAAAACAAACATGGCTGTACCCGATGATTCGAGATAATTCTTTTCTTTATTCGCTTTATCAGTTACCTGCCACCATACACCGCTCTTTGCATCCTGGAATTTTACAATGGCAGTTGAAAGGCGATTTAAAATGTTGATGAGTTCTTTCCTGCGTGGATGCTCTTTCGGAATAAAATCCAGCACATCCACCAACGCCATCATATACCAACCCATACTGCGGCTCCAGAACTCAGGCGATACACCTGTTTGCTTATTTGCCCAGCCTTGCAGTTTACTTTCATCCCAGCCATGATACAATAAACCCGTCTTTGCATCACGACTATATTTTTCCATCCACACAAACTGGTTGATGATATCATTAAAATCCTGCTGTTGCTTATTCACCACAGCATACTCTGCATAAAACGGTTCGATCATATACAAACCATCCAGCCACATTTGTGAAGGATATTTCAACTTATGCCAAAAGCCACCGGCTTTGTTGCGTGGCTGAATACTGATCTGATCACGCAATGTTTTTGCAGCAATTTTATATTTCTCCTCTTTATACAATTGATGCAATCGCAACAACTGTCTGCCGGGAGGAATATTATCACTGTTGTATTCATCCATCACATACGTACGGATCTTTCCATCGTTCGTAATAAAATGATCAACGATGTGTTTGGTGTAATCAATATAAGTCTGATCGTTCGTCATTTTCCACAAGCGTTCAAATCCCATCAGCACCACTCCTATTTCATAATTCCAGTTGGCCGGACGAGCGCCTGTTGGTAATTTATCCTGTTCCAAATGGCTTGCATATTTTTTCACCACCATTGAATCTTTGTATTGCTTCATGATAGTAGCAGCCATTTGTTTGGCGTATTCAATCTGTGCATTTACATTAAATGCAACAATTGTCAGGATAAGAAAAAGTATTTTTTTCATTGCGCTTGTTTCTATGATGCCAAATGAATACTTGTCTTTATATCTTTCTTTTCATCATCAACAGGTCTTCTTCTCCAATAGTTCGCTAATAAACTTCCGCTGATATTCATCCACGGACTAAACACTGCAGCTGCCAAACCAACTGTTCCCAACTTACCCATGCTGCCTGCAATACCACTCGCCATGCCGCCATTTTGCAAACCTACTTCAAAGGCAATGGTGCGACTTGAATTTTTATCCATGCCAAACAAACGACTCAGCCAGTAACCAAAGAAATACCCGGCAGCATTATGAATCACCGATGCAATGAATAACAACACACCCACTTTCATCAAATTTTCTCTGCCGGCAGCTGTGGTTACAGTTGTAAAATAAATAATCCCGAACATTGAAATCAAAGGCATAATGCTGTCGAGCTTGGGAAAGCGTACATACAATACATGATACAAAACGCCCGCGATTACCGCACCTGCAAAAAAAGCAGACAGCTGCATGCTCTGCAACAAACCTTCATAGCTGATATTACGTTGCAGTAATACAACAACAACGATCCATATTGCAGCAACAACAGCAATGACATTTACTTTCTTTTTTTGTAAAGCTGTTGCACGTTTTAAAAAATCGTGTAACAATGCTGCACCAATAGGTACCAATACAATTTTAATGATCTCCATCATCATATCCACAAACTTTATTTCGATGAGTGTGCCTGCCAGTGTTTTCATTAATAAAGGTGTAAGTAGAGGAGCAACCAATGTTGCCATCGCTGTAACAATTACACTCAACACCAGGTTCGCTTTTGCCAGGTACACCATTACATTACTTGCCAATCCACTGCTGCAACTGCCAATCAAAATAATACCGGCTGCTATCTCCGGTTCAAAATGAAAAACTTTTATGAGCAACAAACCCATCAACGGCATAATGGAAAAATGACAAAATAATCCAACCACTACACCTTTACCTGTTGATGCCAATCCGCTGAAATCTTTCAGACTCATATGTGTACCCATACCAAACATCACCAATTGAATAATGACAAGGATCAATGTTTTATCACGAAGATTGACGCCGCCCCAATTTTTAAATGCTTCAGGGAAAACCAATCCAGCTACTACTGCTGCAATGATCCATGCTGTGTATTGATAACCTTTCAGCGATGGCACTGAACCCAATCCAACTGCGAAGAAAACTGCTGTTGCAATTGCAAAAGGTTTGTACAAAGCAGCATTCTGCATTGCAATGCCTATGAGTAGTACAACTGCCGCAATGCAACTAATAAATAAAAATAGTTTACTTATTTTTTTCATAAGCCCCATCTCCCATCCTCTTCCCCAAAGGGAAAGAGGCGGCACTTTAGTATTTTATTTAACGATACATCTACCACTTCAACTTTAATATTTCAATCAACAGTTTCACAAGAATAATGTTTCTTACTCATTCGGCGTGTCATCAAAGTCCCCTTCGGGGGATTTAGGGGGCCAATATTGTTGCGAGGTATTCCATTGCAATTGACGGACTCGCCAATATCGGCACTTTCTTTTCTGCTTCGGCTAATGTATCCACCACTCTTGCCATGCTTGCCTGCGCCAATACAATTACATCCACTTCGTTGGCGAGTTGCTTTAATGCATCGCCTACTTTTTTGTCGTGTGTTGCAGCATCGCCGCTCATTAATGCTTCAAATGCACCTTCGCACAAAACAGATTTCAATTCAATTTCTTTTCCTGCAACGACAGCTCTTCTTCTTACTAAATCACTTGTTGGATTTAATGTTGTTGACAGTGTTGCTACCACACCAATTCGTTTTCCTAACTGTATAGCTTTATCCGCCATTGGCTGATCCACACGTAACACAGGCACACCTGTTAATGTTGCTGCTGTTTCCACTGCAGGCCCAATTGATGAGCAGGTGAATAAAATAAAATCAGCACCTGCTTCTTCTGCCGATGCTGCATAGTTCACCACACGTTTGCTTGTTGATGCTGTTAACTCACCGCATGCAATGGTGTTCTTGATCAAACTATCGTCCACAATGTTGAAGACTTTTACATTGGGCAAATGCTTACTCACCAACTCTGCAAACACAGGCACCAATGTTGCCGATGTATGAACCAATCCTAATGTTTTTTGTGCCATCTTGTTTCTGCTCGTTTTATTTTATGATACCAACTTTTATAATTCTGTTTAACTTCTGTTGTGTCACTCACTTGTACGTTTGTATTTCTATTCATCTTTCACCAGGCGTCCCTATGGGACGCAAATACATTTCGCTCCTGTTTTCTACCGACCAGCTGTTCCTACGGAACAAATTCACAATTCACCATTGACCATTCACAACTCCCCATTCAACAACACTCCAAAGTAATTCTCTGCACCCACTTGCCCGCCTTTGAAATTCACTTCCAGTCCGTTAATCTTTTCACTCTTCGAATATGCTTTGCACAAAGGTGCACCACTCACCAATGGAGCGATCATTTCCACTGCATCAATCTCCATTGCTCTTGCTGCATAACTGCTTGTATCACCACCGGCAACAACAACACGTTTCACATTTGTATGCATCACCGCTCGCTTTGCAATGCTGCCCAATGCTGTACCAAGTTTCTCAGATGAAAGATTCTCCAGCTCCTTTGCTCCTGTATGAACAATTACTTTCTTCTGCTCCTGCAACAACATCGCTACATGATCTCCTATTGCAGCATCAATTATATTTTCATTTACAATTCGCATTGCATCCAGCACCACTTCTGCAAAATCATTTGCCTTTGCCCATTCGATCTGTGCAGCAGAAACAGGTGAGCAACTGCCAGAGATAACCAATAGTGATTCTGCTTTACCGGGATGCTTCCATTCCGATACCGGATTCAACATTTTCTTTTCATTCCAGTAATTGCCTAATGCTGCTTCCACACTTGAACCACCAACGCTGAACAATGTTTCATTTTCGTCAAGCGTATTCATCCATTCTCCGATCTTCATCAATTGCGATTCATACATTGCATCAACCAATACAACTTCTTCGTCAGTCACAGCATCATCCCATTGCTCAACAGGTTGATCTATTTGTGTAATATCAATCAATCCAATTTTCTTTGTCGTTTGTTTACCAATATGCAAACGCAGATCACTTTCATCAGCAGGTGTAACCGGATGTTTACTCATTGATGGATGACGATCGAGGCGATAAATTTTGCCGTTACTGCCAATACCCATCCTTGCAAACAAATTGCCGAACACACAATATCTTCCAAGCGATGGTGCACCACCCAACACCGGTATCAGTTTATTCTGAAACACCTCAGCACCACAATCGATCGCTTTGCCAATACTTCCAACAGCAGGCGATGAATCAAACGTAGAACATACTTTATAATGCACATGCTTTGCGCCACTTGCTTTCAACTGTTCAAAGGCAGGGATCAGAATCTCTTTCATTTGCCCGGGTGATAATGATCTTGTTTTACCCGCCACGCCAATTACATCGAGCTGCGGAAACTGTTGCAACTGTTCTGCAGTCGGCGGTTCAATAAACAACACTGCCTTTGCACCTGCACGGGTAATAAATTCCAGCGCATCGGTGCTGCCGGTGAAATCATCACCGTAAAAAGCGAGTAATATGTTTTGTTGTTGATTCAATTTATTTCGTTCCGAATTTCTTTACAGACTCTGCGAACTCAGCATACATCTTCACAGCATCTTCCAACGTCAACCCATCAACTGCTGCTTTCCATGCCTGCTGCAACGCAACCACACCTGCGGCAGCTCCCATCGGGTGCGCCATAATACCGCCACCGGCCATGTATAACAAATCAACTGTTTTTGTTCTTCTGTATGTTTCAAATGCCTGTCCACCCCACTGACCTGATGATACTACCGGCATAACCGTTTTATGATCGAACATCTTTGTTAAGCATGCTTCAATGGATGCCACCACACTATCATCACTCTCCCAGAATTTATTTTGTATGCCGTTTACATGCATTTGATCTGCACCAGCCAGTCGCCATATTTTTTGATAGGCTTTGTAATCAATTCCCAACAATGGATGTCTTGCCAGCATGCCCCAACCATTGCGGTGTGCATGAATGGCCAACTGTCGCTGATCCATAATTTTCTTTGCACCTGCCAAACCAACACTGTTGATACTGATCATGGCACAGGTGCCACCGCTGTTGACGATCTTCTCATAACGTTGCAGCATTTCATCCACTTCGCCACTGAGGTTAAATGCATACATCACTTTCTTACCCGTCTTATCTGCATGTGTGTTGATAACATTCATCACTGCATCTACACGATCATTAAATTTTGAATTGGCAGATGAAGAAAGCAGCTCATCGTCTTTTACAAAATCAATTCCTGCTTCAGCTAATGTTTTCACCATCGAAGCAGTTTGTTCAACTGATAATCCAATCGATGGCTTGATGATTGTACCGATCAACGGACGATTATGCACGCCGGTTAATGTTCTGCAACCTTCAATACCAAATGCAGGGCCTTTGAATTGTTTGCCGAATGATGCAGGCAGATCAATATCCATCAGTTTTAATCCTGTGAACTGTGTGATCTCGTATAAATTTCCCTGTAATGTAGAAACCATCACAGGAAGATTGGTTCCGAAGTTTTCAATACTCCACGATACTTTCATTATTGCACGATGATACTTCCCATCCTTGCTTGATGCACCGGGAATGGCAGGTTCATTCACTGTTTCCAATACTTCAACCGATTCCACTCTTGCAGCAAAACGTTCTTTGAGTTCTTCCGTTTCGCCGGGCACAGCTACAAATGTTCCCGATGATTGTTCGCCTGCCAATACTGCTGCTGCCTTTTCCGGTGCATACGGCGTTTCAATATAATATGTCGCTAAAATTCTTTCCATCTTTTTTTCACTCATGGTGATTTTCTCAAAGAATCCGATCCATAGTGTATTATACCTCATCATTACCTTTTTTACTTTTACTGTTCATTATGTGTTAATGAACGCGCAGTTTCTGGCCATTGTAAATTTCATTGTTTATATGGGCGCTATCATGGTTCTTTTTCTTTTCGTGCTTATGCTTCTGAACTTAAACGAAGAAACAGAACCGATGAAATCAAACCTTCTGAAAGTGGCCGGTTTAGTAGCAGGCTTATGCTTGCTGGTAACTCTGGTGGGTTCCATGAAGTCATTACATTTATCAGATCCCGTTCTTTTGAGAGATCCCGATCTGGGACTGGTTAAGAACCTGGGTAAAGTACTATTCAGCGAATTTTTGCTGCCCTTTGAAATTTCCTCGATTTTATTGCTTACCGCTATGGTTGGGGCAGTATTATTAGCTAAAAGAGAACCTAAAACCGCATAATGGAAAGTGTAACCCAAACCATGCAAGGCGTTCCGTTAAATCATTATATCCTGCTTAGTGCCATTATTTTTACGATCGGCGTTATTGGAGTTCTGATTCGCCGAAATGCGATCATCATTTTCATGTCAATCGAGCTGATGCTGAATGCGGTGAATCTACTGTTAACTGCCTTCTCTGTTCATCACAACGACGCCTCAGGGCAGGTCTTTGTTTTTTTTATAATGGCTCTTGCTGCTGCTGAAGTAGCTGTCGGCCTTGCTATTATAGTGATGGTCTTCCGGAATACCAGTTCTACAGACATCAACGTGTTAAATAAGTTAAAATGGTAGTGTCTGAGGACAGGTGTGGAAATAGCTCTAGATCTATTATCTGCAATCAATCCTCCAATATAACTCAGAATATAAAATGATAGATTTAGTTTGGTTAATTGTTTTGTTTCCACTGGTCGGATTCCTGATCAACGGATTAGGGCGGAACATACTTCCTAAAAGCGTTGTAGGTGTTATTGGCAGTTTGACCATTTTATTGTCCTTCGGTTTAAGCCTTGGCGTTTTCTTTGAACTGAACTCCTCTGATATAAAGTCCTTTACCATACCATTATTTGATTGGATCAGTGCGGGTAGCCTGCTGGTTCCTTTTTCGTTCCTGGTAGACCCGCTCAGCGCCTTGATGCTGCTCATAGTAACTGGAATCGGCTTCCTGATCCACGTTTATTCCGTGGGGTATATGGCTCATGATGCCGGTTTTAATAAGTTTTTTTCCTACCTGAACCTCTTCATCTTTTTCATGCTGCTGTTAGTGCTTGGCTCTAATTATGTGATAATGTTCATTGGCTGGGAGGGAGTTGGTTTATGTTCCTATTTACTTATCGGCTTTTGGTTCACCAATGTATCTTATGCAAGTGCAGCCAAAAAGGCTTTTATAATGAACCGTATTGGTGATCTCGGTTTTTTAGTAGCAATTTTTGTTTTGTTTGCCACCTTCGGAAGTGTAGAGTTTAACCAGATTTTCCCGCAGGCAGCCAAGATGGCTTCTGGTGATAGTGTTCTTATCCTGATAACAGCTTTATTATTTGTAGGTGCTATCGGTAAATCCGCTCAAATACCCTTGTTCACCTGGTTGCCGGATGCGATGGCAGGTCCAACACCTGTTTCGGCTTTAATCCACGCTGCCACGATGGTAACTGCAGGGATCTACATGATCGCACGGTCGAATATTCTGTTTACACTTGCCCCGGAAACGATGGCGGTGGTTGCCTTTATCGGTATAGCAACAGCGATCCTTGCTGCACTGATCGCGGTTACTCAAACTGATATAAAGAAAGTTCTTGCCTACTCTACAGTTTCTCAGTTGGGGTATATGTTTTTAGGATTAGGTGTAGGTGCTTATACTGGAGCCTTTTTTCACGTTATCACGCATGCGTTTTTTAAAGCTCTTTTATTCTTGGGTGCTGGTTCTGTTATTCACGCCATGAGCAATGAACAGGATATGCGGAATATGGGCAGCCTTAAGAGTAAGCTACCGGTTACATTCATGACCATGAT
>JAKFDY010000520.1:0-5659 GCA_036675885.1 Lacibacter sp.
GGGTGGCATTCAATCGCTCAGTCGTTCTACTTATTCCAAGCTGATGCCTGAAACAAAAGACACTACTTCATTTTTCAGTTTCTATGATGTTACAGAAAAGATCGCCATTGTAATTGGCATGTTCAGCTTCGGGTATATTACAGAGTTGTTCAACGGATCGCAACGTAATTCCGTACTTGCACTCATGACGTTCTTTGCCATTGGTCTTTTGTTTCTTTGGCATACTTTACGCACACAAAAAAGAGAACAAACAATTAAGTCATGAAACTTTATACGATCAACACGGGCAATTTCAAATTAGATGGTGGTGCCATGTTTGGTGTGGTACCAAAAGTGATGTGGAACAAGCTGAACCCGGCTGATGAAAATAATCTCTGCAGCTGGGCCATGCGTTGTTTGTTGATTGAAGATGGCAACCGGTTGATCTTAATTGATAATGGCATTGGTGACAAGCAGGATGAAAAATTTCTTGGTCATTATCATTTGCATGGCGATGATACCTTAGACAAATCATTAGCCAAACATGGATTCAGTAAAGATGATATTACCGATGTGTTTCTCACGCATCTGCATTTCGATCATTGTGGGGGTTCCATTAAACGTGAAGGCGATAAGTTAGTGCCTGCATTTAAGAATGCAACATTCTGGAGCAATGAAGCACATTGGGAATGGGCTACTAAACCGAACGACAGAGAGAAAGCTTCTTTTTTAAAAGAAAATATTCTACCAATTGAAGAAAGCGGGCAGTTGAAATTTATTGTGCCTGGTGAATCGCAGTTTCATCAATTATCTTCTTCTGTATTTAATGAAAATATGTCGGTGCGTTTTGTAAATGGTCATACCGAAAGTATGATGCTGCCACAAATAAACTACAACGGGAAAACCATTGTATACATGGCCGATCTGTTACCTGCGGCTGCTCATATTCCTATTCCATACGTGATGGCTTATGATATGTTTCCGTTGACTACGCTCAATGAGAAAAAATCATTTCTTACCGAAGCAGTGGAGAATAATTACATTTTATTTTTTGAACACGATCCAAAGATCGAGTGCTGCAGTTTACAACAAACAGAGAAAGGTGTAAGAATGAAGGAAGGTTTCAGGTTGGATGAGATTTGATTCCAGGATTCTTACATGCCAATCTCGACTATTGCTCGACATTTCGACTATGCTCAATATCACACCGTCCTTCTACTCCCGCCTGTTGCGGGACAGGTTCGCTCAGGGCTATTCACCATTCACAACTCTATCTCGTACTGATCAATCCACTCAACTTATGTCGTGTGTTTTTATAGCCCATCATATCCACTTTTATACTGCCAACTGAAATGGGGCTTTCAATACGAACGGGGATGCGGTTGGCATCATCACTCACCCACACCGTCATCTTTTCACCGCCTTTAAAAATGGTGCCTTCAATCAACAATGGTTTAAACTTGATGGCGTTGAACTTGCCATACTTGGTTTTTATTTTTTCTTTACCGAGATAACGGACATATAAACCATAAGTCTTATCATCAATAAACATATTGAATGGAATACGATCACCGGGTTTGTATTTGTTGAAATCAATATTGCGTGAGTAATAGATGGCACTCAACACATCCTGCACACAATCGGGCGTTTTAAATGTACCGCCTTGAGATGTGGCAGTATTGGCCTGTTGATTAAACGTAACCGTTTCAAATTTTTTGAAATCACCTTCTAAAATATTACGAACAAATTTGTAAGGTTGCAATGTAGAAGTATCAATAAAACTTTCATACTTGTCTCTTACTTTAAAAAGTCCATCAAAGAAAGAAGTTGTTTTCCCTTCGCCAATAAGATGATAAACAGGTTTCCCGTTGTATCGTTCAAGGTTAATATGAAAATCAGCATGCCCTCCATGCACATAAACGCCGGCTAATGTGTAATACACCTGGTAGTTGATTGATTCGCCGTTTTGCCAGGCAAAATTGCGGATGCTGGCGCAAAATTCATCAGTTGTTTCCGGTTGCGTGGAAACAGGTGCAAATGAAAACAGTACTACTGTAAATAGAATCGCAGTGATCTTCATCGTTCCTTAAATATTTTTATCGTCAATAACAACAAACTCCCGATCAACGCCGGTACTACAAGATTCAATAACCAGATACCCGCCGTGCCTGCAAGAACAGCAATACTGTTTGCACTGAACACACTCACAATACTAAGTGCCACAGCTCCACGAATACCTACATCAGCAATAGCAAAGCCCGGTACAATTGCCATAATTAAAAAGATCAATGCCACACTCCAGAAACCCTCCCACCACGGAATCTCAACCTGCAGTGCCTGCCATATCAATACATACTGCAGCGCAAAAACAACAAAACGTAAAAACGAATAAAATAATATTACAAGATACGTTCTGTTTCGCAAGCCATCCAGCACGTTTGCAAACGATAACTTTTCTTTTAACCCCGGTATCCATTGCAGCGCTTTCGCCAACATCTGCATTCTGAAAAAGAACAAACCCGTTAACCCGATAAAAAACAATACCGACCAGGTAAATACCTGCAGCAATATGCCTGATAAGTGTGTACCTCCAAGCTGCATATCGTGTAGCCGTGGTTTCAGAATAAGTAATGCAATAAAGCCGCACACTAATGTTATCAATAACTGCCCCACACTTGTTACCAGCGTAAGGGCCACTCCTTTCATTCTGAAATCAGGTTTCAGGTACACTACTCTTCCGCCATATTCACCAATACGGTTGGGCGTATTCACTGCCAGCGATAACCCACTCAACACAGATTCAAATGCTTTTTGAAACGATAATGGTTGAAATTTATTTACCAGCAAATACCATTTCCATGTTTCCAATCCCCAATTAACAGGCATCAGTAAAACCGATAACCACAATTTCCAGCTCTGGTTACCAGTAAAGGCCTGTTTTATCTGTTGCCATGCCCGTGGTAAGTCGGGTTGTTGCTTCACTTGGTTGTATAAGGATATGCTAATCCACACAAAAAGTATAGGGCCCAGAAAGTAATTAATGAAGATTTTGAATTTCCTGTTCAGTTTCTGTTTATTTTGTTCAAAATTAACCTGCTCCTTGCAAAGTTTTTCGAAAATCATTTTAGGCATCGATCCCGGCACTGTTATCATGGGTTATGGTTTGATTGGCGTTCGCCAGCAGCAACTGCATTTAATTGAAATGGATGTGCTGAAACTCGCCAAACACAAAGACGTGTACATCCGCCTGCAACTCATCCATGAAAAAGTAAAAGAGGTGATTGAAACGCATAAACCCACCGATTTTGCCATTGAAGCTCCTTTCTTTGGTAAAAACGTACAGAGTATGCTCAAATTGGGAAGGGCTCAGGGTGTGGCTATTGCTACCGCTATGAGTGCCGGATTATCAGTTACTGAATATTCGCCCAAGAAAGTAAAACAGGCTGTTACGGGAAATGGGAATGCTGATAAAGAACAGGTTTGGAAAATGCTGCAACACTATTTACAATTCAAAGCAAAGCCAAAATACTACGATGCTACAGATGCATTGTCCGTGGCACTCTGTCATCACTTTCAAACCAATAAACCTTTGTTGAAAACAGCAGGGAAGGTAAAAGGCTGGGAAGATTTTATTAAACAGAATCCTGGGAGGGTTAAAAGCAAATAAAGAAGAGAGCTTCACGCTGCCAGCTGCTCGCTGCAAGCCTTGCATGTTGATCTATTAGCCATCATAAATCCTACATCAGTAATCATCCATCAACATCTAATCTGTCTTTCTCATTTTCTTAATTGTCAACAGAAAAATTGCAGCAGGAATATAGCCGATAAGATAGATTGGATTGAAATGTCCGAACAAAAGATCGACGCTTAACTTCAACGTTACCACAATTACAAAGCTGATGGGTCCCCACTTTTCCATGCTCCATGTGCCGCTGAGTGCCACAAAGCTGAACACGACCATCAATGCATTAATAGCAGGATATAATGTATCAATACCACTCTTGTTCAACACTGTATTACCGGTGTATGAATACACAATTTCAGCAAGCCCCCATATAAAAAGAACAACACAAAGAATGGTTATCAATTGCGGACGTGGCACCTTCTTCCCTTTCTTACGTTTATATCCATACTGATCGTACTTTACCTCGGTCATGCTGATTGCTTGTTTAAATGTTGCAGTATTTTTTGTTGAGCAGCTTTCATTTGCTCTTCGGTTAACTTCAGTTTTGGCCTGGTAAAATTGAGATCATCTGCACTATTGATGGGCACCAGGTGCAAGTGAGCATGCGGCACTTCCAATCCAATGGTTGCTATGCCTACACGATCGCATTTGAACGAAGCTTCAATTGCTTTGGCGATAGGTTTAGCAAACACTAATAGTTCAGCCAGATCAGCATCATCCACATCAAATATCTTATCAACTTCTTTCTTTGGAACGACGAGTGTATGTCCTTCAGCCAATGGAAATATATCAAGAAATGCATAGAAACGGTCGTTCTCTGCAATTTTATACGATGGTATTTCGCCTGCTATAATCTTTGAAAAAATACTCATGCCGCCAACTAATTTTGAACGAAGATAAAAGAAGACACGTTGCAATGATGATCCATATTTCATCCCGGTAAAGGTAGTTACAATTACAGCTACCCGCCATCTGCCACTCGCTTCCCGCAAACAACATTTACCTCAACACGCTAAGCTTGCAGCGAGCAGCTGACAGCTTCTCTAAACAAAGATATCTTCTACTTTAAATTTTACAACCCCGGCAGGCACCACCACTTCAGCTACTTCGCCCACTTCCTTGCCAAGTAATCCTTTGCCAATAGGTGATGTCACAGATATTTTACCTGCTTTCAGATCGGCCTCCTGCTCACTTACGATCTGGTAAGTAAGCTTCTTCTTTGTAGCTAAATTGGTGATAGTTACCTTGGTTAATATAGCAACACGACTTGTATCAATGGTACTTTCATCCAGCACACGTGCAGTGGCAAGCACACCTTCAAGCTGGCTGATCTTAGCTTCCAGCATACCCTGCGCCTCTTTAGCCGCATCGTATTCAGCATTCTCTTTCAAATCACCTTTTTCACGTGCCTCAGCAATTGCTTTCGATGCAGCTGGCCTTTCTACACCACGCATGTGTTGTAACTCGGCCTGCAATCTTTCAAGTGTTTCTTTTGTAACATATTGAACGCTCATGGTTCCTCCTTGTCTTTACGGTTATACAAAAAAATAACAACGCCTCAATTGGGTTTGAAGCGTTGCATGTTTTGTTAAAGAGCAAAAATAGAACCTTTTTTTGAAACAAGGAACAGTTGTTTGCTAAAGAAAAATGGGGCTTTTAGCAACACAATACATGGCAGCAGCAGTTCCGGCTACTTCGGGCTCCGCTTCGCTCCGGTGCTACGCACTTCCCCTGCGTATCCGGCAGCCCGTTGTCAATTCACTACAGAATCAACTGATTTTTATATCACCCCTTCGGGGTTTGGCCTTCCAATTACTTATTGTTTCTATAATACTGCCACCCCTTCGAGGTTTCAAAATCCCAACGGGATACAATGATTATATAAGATGATTAATATAAATGAAGTAAACCCTCGATGGTCCGCCTGAACGGAACGGGCAGGGATAAGAAAATTTTGCTGCCCTTTTAATTATATTTGAGATATACTTATAATCA
>JAKFDY010000521.1:0-3353 GCA_036675885.1 Lacibacter sp.
AGTCACAGTAAATCAAAAGCTACATCAGGGAACCCACCGGAAAACGGGAGGTATTCCCTGCCAGCCGGCAGGCTGGGTTTTCCGGCGGCTTTTGGTTACTTTTTCCGCAAAAAGTAACGAAGAAAAAATTGTCTGATAGCAACAATCAATTCCCAGTTAGCTTAGCAAAGCCTATATCTATGATTCCGACCTATGCGCCTAATCCTTTAATTATATTTAGATTTCATCGAACGCGTCAGTTTTGTGAGCATAGTAAACGTCCAATAGCCAACCATAACGCCAAGTCCATTCAGTATCACGTCATCAATATCAAATATGCCTACCCGTAACACCGCTTGCATTCCCTCGATGGCAAAACCCGCGGAAACTGCGGGAGCGAGAGATTTTTTCCATGTCATGCTCCGCCAGGCAAAAGGAACAAGAAACCCTATTGGCACAAGCAAAACAACGTTTCCCACAAGATTAACACCAGCAATAAGTAACCCCTTTTCACCGAGCATGTACGGCAAAATGGTCTTGAACGGCAATAAGTTGGCCGGGCCTTCGTGCGGCCCTCCAAAATTAAGTCTCAATGAGCCTATCCTGATAAGGGGCATGTCCTTAAACACCATTACCCTGATCAGGATCGCGCTATAGGCGATGAGCATAAATATTGATATTAAACGCTTCTTCATTGTTTTTGCTTTTAAGTTATTTCTTTGGCGGTGAACTCGTCCCCGTCTTTGGCGGATGCGCAACAATATTACCTGTTGATTGGCCGCCAGCCAAACCAAAACATTGCTTCGCCGATGCAAGCAGATCTCTAGTGTCGCTGTAGAGGCGGCTATGGTTTGTGTCGCCCATAATAACCCCAACGATTGTTCCTTTTTGTCCGCCTTTGGAAACATATCGTGCGGCAAATAAAAGGCAGCTACCCGCATCATGAGTGGTGCCCGTTTTGATACCAATGATACCATCGGTGCCAAGCAGAAGGTTTGTGTTTTTAATGACGCCTGCTACCGGTATCTGGGCCTGCTGCCGGGCAACAATCCTGGCAATCACCGGGTTTTTGAGCGCGGCGATGCCTATCGTAACAAGTTCCGATGGCGTGCTGACCGTAGCTGAACTAAAGCCGCTCGCATCGGCAACAACTGTTCTACTAAGGCCTAAACGTTTCAGCATGTCCTGGGCGTACAACACATATGCATCTATTGAACCAAATATCCTTTCAACCAATATATCAGCCATATTGTTATCTGAAGCAATCAACATCCTTTGCATAGCTTCATACTGCGTAAGTTTCATGCCTATGCGTATTGGCAGAACCGAACCACCTTCCGAGATATAAGCATTAAGGCTTGCAATATCATTTCTGGTTATGGTGTATGTTTGCCCTTCCTGTCCGCGTTTGAAAGGCTTTTTTTCCATAATAGCCAATGCGGTGATCACTTTTGCCATACTGGCTGTTGGACGAGCCTTCTCATTGCCGGACGAACGTGCAAGAATTCCATTTTCAACGCTGCCGATCGCAGCCTGCCCCACCGCTGGCCAGGCAAGCTGCACATCTTGTTTTGGATGTTTTAGCGAAGGCTCATTTTGATATTTAGAAAAAAAGCTGTGCGCTAAAAATCCAATAAATATCAATGCTACTAAAAGGCGTGGTATAATTTTTTTTATGCTCATCAGCTTTTTCGTATAAGTATTTTCATCAAATGCGCCTGACAAAACCATAAAATTCTTATCGGGTTTACAGTTCCCCGGCCAGGTGTAATGTTTCATATTCTATCCTGGTGTGTAAAGAATAGTTGAATAGCTCATTCAGAGCGAAGGCTTTTCAACGGATTTGCAATTGCCGCTTTTATTACCTGGAAACTGATCGTTGCAAGTGCAATAAATATTGCAGCAAGTCCGCCTGCAGCAAATAACCACCAACTGATGCTGATGCGATAAACATAATCCTGCAACCATTGGTGCATGTAATACCATGCAATGGGTGTAGCAATGGCGAAGGCAATGGCAATGAGCATGATAAATTCTTTTGAAAATAAATAAACGATACTGCCTGCAGTAGCGCCAAACACTTTGCGTATGCCCACTTCTTTTACGCGCTGCACTGCCATAAAGGATGCAAGGCCGTACAAGCCAAGGCAGCTAAGGAATATGGCTATTGCTGCAAAAATTTTATACAATTGCGACAACTGGTTTTCCTGTTTGTAAAAACTTGCAATTTTGTTATCAAGAAACCTGTATTCATACACAAAATTGGGAAATGTTTGCTCCCATATTGCTTTAACAGATTGCAGTGTACCCGAAATGTTTTTTGTTTCAAGCTTAATTCCTGCCTGGCTGTACATCGTAACGTTTTGCGTAACCAGCAAGGGCGCCAGATCATTACGAAAAGATCTGTTATTGAAATCTTTCAATACGCCAACAACCGGGCATTTTATCCTATCCTCCCATATACTTATTTCTTTATTCAATATTTCATCCGGGTTTTGTATTCCCAGGCTTTTCATCATTGACTCATTCACTAAAAATTCTCTTGTCATTTTGGAAGGTTGCAGATTTCTTCCGGCTACCAGTTGTAATTTATAAGCCGGTACATATCCATCATCGGCGAATTTGGTAATGGCTTTAAAATCTGCTTCTTTTATTGCATGGTCAAATTTGAATGTGCTCCATATGTCATTACCCGCTTCAATTGGGGTGTTGGAGCTGAAGCTAACTGCCTGCACACCATTAACCTGCAGCAACTGTTGCTTTAAATAGTCCAGCCTGCTGATGCGAAGACTATCTAAACGGAAAGGAACATTTACAACTGCATCTTTATCGAAGCCTAAGGGCTGATCCATGAAATAATTCATCTGTTGTACAATGATTAATGTTCCGATGATGAGCGCTTGTGCAATGATGAACTGAAACACAACCAATCCTCTTCTTAATGAAAGTCCTTTTGATGTGCTTGCTGTGCGTTTGCTCTTTAATGCATTAACAGGATTGAAACGTGATAAAACAATAGAAGGATAAAAGCCGGCCAGTGCGGTTACAACAATGGTTATCACCAAAAGAAATAAAATAATTGCCGGGTTACTGAGTATGTTGAATGAGAGTGAAAGTTCTAACAATTGATTTACATAAGACAATGCAAGAATGGTGATAGCTACTGCAAGCAGTACAGCACCTGTAACAATTAAAAAAGCTTCAATAATGAATTGAATCTGCAATTGAGTTTTATTACCGCCTAACACTTTTCTTACGCCAACCTCTTTTGCACGGGTAACAGCTTGCGCTGTGGAAAGATTGATAAAGTTTACGCAGGCAATTAACAGGATGAAAGCTGCAATCAGCCACAATACGTTGAGCAGTTCATGACC
>JAKFDY010000522.1:0-5565 GCA_036675885.1 Lacibacter sp.
TGTCACAGTTCCGCAGGCATTTGTGAACGGTGTGAACAAAACCTACAGCGAAATCAAAATGGTCTTCAATCGTATTTCAACCGATACGGTTTATATAAATATTCCCGATGCCACCTGGCTTACCGACCGGGCCGGGAACTCCGGTGCAGAGCAATATCTTTCTTTTGCTGCTCTCAACCTGCTTGAAACAAAAGGTGTGCATTATGTACATTTTGATTTTACAGCAGGTGTGCACGCACGACCAGCTACCTGGAGCAGGAAAGATTTTAATGATTGGAAAATCGATCCCTCATCGGTTCAATAAAACATAAGAAATCAATTCTTTTGTTTTTTGCATTCCTCGTGGGTTTGCAGATTTGCCATGCGCAAAAAACAGATCAGAAATTAGAGAAGAAGATCGAGACCGTTATCAAGGGATTTAATGGCGATATTGGTATTTATGTAAAGAGTTTAAAGACAGGAAAAATTGTTGCCATTAATGCCGATACTGTTTTTCCTACAGCAAGCATGGTGAAAGTGCCGATTCTGCTCGGAGTGATTGATAAGATCAACAAAGGCGAATTGACATATCATCAATCAATCATTTACAAAGATTCATTATTGTATGCAGGCGTTGATATACTCGGCTCTTATAAAAACAATGAGCAGGTAGAACTTTCGAAATTGATCATGCTTATGTTGACCACAAGCGATAACACAGCAAGTTTATGGTTGCAGAGTTTAGCCGGTAGCGGCACACGCATCAATGAAATTATGCATGAGCTTGGTTATAGTAACACAAGAGTTAATTCAAGAATACCCGGCCGTGAGGAAAACCGAACCACTTACGGATGGGGACAAACTACTCCTTTCGAAATGGCGAATATCATGGAACGCATTTACCGTAAAGAGATCTTTAACGACAGCAGCTGCATCCGCATGATGCGTTTGTTAGGGCGTAATTATTGGGATGAGGAAGGCTTGTCATCCATTCCTCCAACGGTGGAAGTATTCAGCAAGAATGGAGCGGTAAATGCCAGTCGCAGTGAAGTGATGTTGGTGAATGCGCCACATCACCCTTATGTGGTTTGCATCATCACTAAAAATATTAAGGACCAAAGCTGGGATAGAAACAATGAAGCGTGGACACTAACCCGTAAACTTTCGTCGTTATTGTGGAACTATTTTGAACCCAACATAAAGTTTTAAAATCCGTATAGATTTGTTAAAGAAAACCAGCCTTAAGGAACTGGTATTTACTTTGAGTTTATTTAGAAAAACCATCAACACATGAAACAACTTTTACCCATTCTCTTTATTGCGATCACATTTGCTGCCTGCCGGGGCAGCCGTTCCGCCAGTTACAGTGATGAGAAAGATCTTGCAACACTCATCAACCGTTTGAACAAAAAAGGAGCAGATGATAAGATCATTGCTGATCTGCAACAGGTGTATAACAATGCTTATACAAAATCAATGCAGCGGCTGAATAATTATCAATACGATACGGCACCGGAAAAGTGGAACAAGATCATTCCAGAACTGGAAGGTCTCCATCGTATGTACGAAACCGTGAGCCAGAGTGCTTATGCTGTTCGTTTACTAAAACCGGCGAATGTTTATCCACGACTTATTTCAACAAAAGATTCGGCTGCTGCAGATTATTACCAGTTTGGTACAGAGCAGTTGAATTTGAATACAAGAGAGAATAACAAAGAAGCCTATTATGCTTTTCAACGTGCACAACAATATGTTCCCAACTATCGTGATGCAAAGCTTCAGATGAAAGAAGCATTTGACCGCAGCATTGTGAATGTGCTCATCAACCAGATTCAATATGATCAGTTTGGAATGGGTGGCAGCAATTGGGGATGGAATCAATACAGCAGCCGTGACCGTCAGCACCAGGCTAATATCATTCGAGATCTTGGCGGACAAAATTCAACAACCAATCCTGCACGTTTCTTTGATGAATACCAATTGCGCAGCATAGGTGCCGGTCCTGATTTGGTAGTTGATCTTGTTTGGCGCAGCCTTCGTTTTGATCAGCCGTTTGATCAATCACGTACGTACAATCGCAGTAAACAAATTGAAACAGGAAAAGATACTTCCGGTCGGCCAATTTATACAACAGTAACGGCTACAGTTCGTGTTACAAGACGTGTACTGAATGCAGATGCTGATATGAATGTGATCATCACCGATGCTGTAACACGCAGTCAAATTAAATGGGATCAGTTGCCATCTGAATATCGTTATACCTACGAGTATGCAGAATACAGTGGCGATAAACGTGCATTGGAAAGCAGCGATATCGCTCTTATTAATCGTGGCAGTAACCAGCGTTTACCAACAAAAGAAGATGCAATGGCTGAAATGATGCAACGCATTTACAGCAGCCTGGTAAGCAGGATAAGAAATACGGTAAGCTGGTAGAAAAGTTATGGGTTAAGAGTTATGTGTTACAGGTGTAGCACAATCTGCGACCAAAAATTATTTCAATAACTGGTAAGCGATCAAACTTAAGATATAAGCAAGGCCTGTCATATACACGAGTTGTATGATGGGCCATTTCCAACTCCTGGTTTCACGCTTTACAATGGCGAGTGTGCTCATACACTGCATAGCGAGTAAATAAAATATCATCAGCGATACACCGGTTGCAAGAGTATAAACTTTTGTTCCATCTGCTTTTACAGCCGCATGCATTTTCTGGCGGAGTGTTTGCTCATCAGCACCATCGCTGTCAACAGAATAAAGTGTAGCCATAGTTCCAACAAATACTTCACGTGCAGCAAAAGAAGTGATCAGGGCAATACCAATTTTCCAATCGTAACCAAGCGGTTTGATCACCGGTTCAATGTATTGGCCCATGACACCGGCATATGAATTTTGCAAAAGTGCAGTTTGTTTTTCTTTTTCGATCACTTCTGCATTTTGTGGTTCAGCTGCTAACCGGTGTGCATACGTTGTGTTTACTTTTTCAATCCGCTTGCCTGGACCGTAAGAACTCAAAGCCCATAGTAACAAACTGATGACCATGATAATTTTACCGGCATCAAACACAAAGATCTTTGCCTTCTCGATCATGGTGATCACAACATTCTTATAACGTGGATGACGGTACAGCGGAAGTTCAAGAATAAAAAAACTTTTCTCTTTCAGTTTAATGAAACGCTTGGCTACATAAGAAACCACCAATGCAATCACTACACTAAATACATAAAGCCCCATCATCACCAAACCCTGTAAACTCAGGAAGCCAAGGAAATATGTTTTTGGAATAACTAAAGCAATGAGAATTGTATACACCGGTAATCTTGCACTGCAACTCATAAGAGGTGTTACCAGTATCGTCAGCAAACGTTCTTTTTGGTTTTCGATATTACGTACGCTCATGATAGCTGGTACAGCACAGGCAAATCCACTGATCATCGGCATCACACTTTTTCCATTCAAACCAACTTTTCGCATGATCTTATCAGTTAAGAAACCAATGCGTGCCATGTAACCTGTTTCTTCAAGAATAGTGATCAAACCAAACAGGATCATGATCTGCGGCACAAAAACAAAGATGCCACTCAAGCCAGCCAACACGCCATTGATGAACAGATCGGTGAGCCAGGTAGCTGGTAACCAGCTGCTGAACCAGTTTGAGACAGTAAGGAAAACCAGTTCGATCATATCCATAGGATACGAAGCCACCCAGAATATACTTTGGAATAAAAGAAAAAGCACCGAAAGTAAAATGGCATAACCCCAGAAACGATGCAGTAGCACACGATCAAGTTTTTCTGCGATCAACTGTTTTTTCACCGGAGATTCTTCGGTGATGGTATTTTGAACGATCTGCTTGATACGGTGATATCGTTGCATGATCTCCTCGGCCTGTATACGTGTATGCTGAACTTTATTGCGTTGTTCGATGGTTTCGATCTTATCCTGCATCTCAGCGTTCAGTAAAAACGATTCGTGGTTGATGAGGTGATGAATGGCGGCATAATCACTCAGGTGTGGCAAGATCTCCTTTACTTCGTTCACCGCTTCGGTAGCAAGGCTTTTATTTGGAATGAAATCAAAAGCTGGTGGACGGTATTGCTGTTTAGCTGTTGCTTCCACAGCTTTTTTCAACACATCAATTCCTTTGTTCTTTCGGGGATTCACAGGCACAACAGGAATTCCGAGCTCACGCTCTAAACCTTTCAGGTCAATAATAATGTCTTTCTTGCGGGCCACATCCATCATGGTAAGTGCCAGCACCGCCGGTATTTTCAGATCAATAATCTGCGATACAAAGAGCAGGTTACGTTTCAGGGTGCTTGCATCAGCCACAATCACCACCACATCTGCTTTTACTTCCGTGTCCTGGTTCATGAGCACACGATAGCTCACCCATTCATCGGCACGACGGGGGTACAAGCTGTAAGAGCCGGGCAAATCAATCAACTCAGCTTTAAACCCGTTACTTAAACTAAGCTCACCCGATTTTTTATCAACCGTAACGCCGGGGAAATTGCCCACCTTCTGGTTAAGACCGGTGAGGGTATTAAACAAAGAGGTTTTACCGCTGTTGGGGTTGCCAACTAATGCAATATGAATTTTGTTTGTGGCCATGAAAGCAAGTGCAAATGTAGGTGCAAAAAGATTGAGGCATTTACGAAGTTGGAAAGATTAGCTTCGGGTTTGTGAATTGCGGTTTAAATTTCTAAGCAACCTTATTAAGAAAGCATACATCTGTTTAACTTTGACCCCTCTAATCAATTTGATATATGAAAAACGTTCTTCCGTTTTTGTTTTTTCTTTTGATAACCTGTGGCTCTTTTGCACAAAAGCTCAGCAAGGCAGATAAGCTGAGTTTGATCAATCTCCGTACACACACAAGTTTCCTTGCCGATGATAAGCTGGAAGGAAGAAGAACCGGTACAAAAGGCGAAGAGCTGGCTTATAAATATATCATCCAGGAGTTTCAACGAAACGGTGTGGAAGCAAAAGGCGAGAATGGTTTCCTGCAGGCGTTTGAGATCAATGAAGGGAAGCAGGTGTTGCCATCCACTTTTTTTATTATTGATGGTGAGCATTTAAAAGTTGATAAAGATTTTTTCCCTTTCAGCTGGAGTGTAAATGGAAGTATTGAAGCAATGGCTTCGCCAAGTTTGCATGAAGGTGGCAGTGCGTGGTTCTGGGATATAAAAGAATTGTTGACAGAAAACGAAAACAATCCCCATTTTGATCTGTTGAATGCCATCCGCACAAAAGAAAAGGATGCGGCACAAAAAGGTGCTACTGCTTTAATTCTTTTCAACAGTGGAAAAAAAGAAGCCGGGTTGAAGTATGATGCAAAAGACCGTTCGGCGTTAACAACCATTCCTGTTATCTGGCTGCAGAAACGTATTGCTGATAAGATTGCTGCAGATCCATCGGCCATGCAGGACATTAAACTGAAAGTGGAACAAGGCGATAAAGTCAGGAAAGGACACAATGTGGTTGGTTATATCAACAACAATGCTGCAAGTACAATTATTATTGGTGCACACTATGATCATTTGGGTTATGGTGAAGACAATAATTCAAGACATACAGGTGGTT
>JAKFDY010000523.1:0-1690 GCA_036675885.1 Lacibacter sp.
GACCTCAAAGGCAACAACGACCTTTTGGTGCTGACTCAGCCACAAATTATTCAAGGCATTCATGAAGCTTATTTGGATGCGGGTGCAGACATTATTGAAACCAACAGCTTTAACGGCACCCGTGTTTCAATGTCTGACTACCACATGGAAGACCTTGTTCCAGAGATCAACCGTGAAGCGGCACGCTTAGCCAAAGCAGCATGTGAAAAATACTCAACCCCAGAGAAACCACGTTTTGTTGCAGGTGTCCTTGGCCCAACCTCACGTACCTGTTCGATTTCACCGAATGTAAATGACCCTGCTTTCCGTAACATTACTTTTGATGAACTCAAAGAAAACTACATTGAAGCGACGCATGCCCTCATCGAAGGTGGTGCCGATATTCTTCTGATTGAAACGGTATTTGATACGCTTAACTGTAAAGCAGCGATTTTTGCAGTAAAAGAAGTGTTCAAACAACTTGGTCGTGAACTTCCACTCATGATCTCGGGTACCATTACCGATGCATCTGGTCGTACATTAACAGGTCAAACGGCTGAAGCATTCTGGAACTCGGTACGTCATGGCGATTTACTCTCAATTGGTTTTAACTGTGCATTGGGTGCAGACGCCATGCGTCCACATGTTAAAACCATTGCCGATGTAGCCGATACTTTTGTTTCAGCGCATCCAAATGCTGGTTTACCGAATGCCTTTGGTGAATATGATGAAACCCCAGAACAAACAGCGGCTTTCTTAAAAGAATTTGCTGAAAGCGGTTTGATTAACATCACCGGTGGTTGCTGTGGTACCACGCCAGACCACATTCGTGCCATTTATAATGCAGTAAAAGACATCAAACCGCGTCAGGTGCCTGAAACCAAACCTGCATGCCGTTTAAGTGGTTTAGAACCATTTAATATTACTAAAGACTCACTGTTTGTGAACGTCGGTGAGCGTACCAACGTGACAGGTTCAAAAAAATTCCTGCGTTTAATCCGTGAAGAAAACTTTGCCGAAGCTTTAGAAGTTGCCCAGCAGCAGGTGGAAGCAGGCGCACAGATCATCGACATTAACATGGATGAAGGCATGCTCGATTCGCAAAATGCGATGGTGCATTTCCTCAATCTCGTTGCATCTGAACCTGATATTTCACGTGTGCCGATCATGATTGACTCATCAAAATGGGAAATCATTGAAGCTGGCTTGAAATGCGTACAAGGTAAACCTGTGGTGAACTCGATTTCCTTAAAAGAAGGTTATGACGAGTTTGTCGAAAAAGCCCGTTTATGCCGACAATATGGTGCAGCGGTTATTGTCATGGCATTTGATGAAACAGGTCAGGCAGATACGGCTGCACGTAAACGTGAAATCTGTAAACGTTCTTATGATGTTCTAGTCAATGAAGTGGGCTTCCCTGCTGAAGATATTATTTTTGACCCGAACGTATTTGCTGTAGCAACGGGTATCGAAGAACACAATAACTATGGCGTCGACTTTATTGAAGCGACAGGCTGGATCAAACAAAACTTACCGCATGCCATGATTTCGGGCGGTGTCTCTAATGTTTCGTTCTCGTTCCGTGGTAATGAGCCTGTGCGTGAAGCAATTCACTCTGTGTTCCTTTACCATGCCATCAAACAAGGCATGACCATGGGGATTGTGAACGCAGGTCAAATGGCGATTTATGATGATATTCCAAAAGAACTTA
>JAKFDY010000524.1:0-23224 GCA_036675885.1 Lacibacter sp.
CTCACAGGAAAACCAGGTTGCAGGTGTGCTTACACGTTATTTCGCCGGCAAAACCGATTTGGTTAAGCTTGTGATAGATACGGATAAGCTGACAAGCCGATTTGTATTTGAATGGAGTCCTTCAACTGAAGATACGTTTCCGCATGTGTATGGAACGATCAATGTTGATGCGGTGGTGGGTGTGGTGGAAATTAATTAGTAAGAACTCCATTTTTGTATTTTTCGATTTTGATTAGTTTTCCTGAAAAATCAAAAAATAACCACGTGCTATCTTTTTTTCCGGCTTTTTCTGAGTACCAATTTTTCAGATCAGAATAATCGACAGGTGAGTAAAATCCAGAAGTACGTATTTTCCCATTTTGATAGTAGTGAATTATTCTTCCAGCCGGAGAATCTCCATAAAAAACACCCTCTGACACTAACACTTCGTTTATGTTATAATTCTTGACCCAGCAAGGTTTACAACGGATGGCTGCGTCAAGCTTAGATAGATAATAATCATGTAATCGTTTAGAAACAGGTTGCTCGTTAACAAAATAACCATCAGAACCTGACTTGAGTAGAATCCCTACATATGATGTAACTGTGTCTAGCTTCGTGACATTACTTGTTGGAGTTTGTGCACTAGATGAGGCAATGAAGCCGAAACATAAGATAATTATGAAGCTAGTTTTTCTTCTCATTTCTTGTGAAACGTAAAAGCTCTTTAAAACGTATATCGAGCACTTCATAATTCCTGTCGTTCGGCCAGTAATAATGCCACCATTCTGTTTCCAGTAAATTGAAACCGTGTTTCAGCATCACTTCTTTCAACAGGTTTCTGTTTTGCAAAATGGTTGTGCTTAATTGTGTGAACGTATGATGTGCAGTATCAGTAAAATTATCAAAGCCGGTACCCGTATCTAATTCAACACCTGTTTTCAAATCAACAATGGTTAAGTCAACAGCTAAGCCACGGTTATGTCCGCTTCCTTTTGCAGGGTTGGCAACGTAACGTTCATCTTTGATCAGTTCCCAGAATTTTACGGTAACAGAGTAGGGGCGATAGGCATCAAAAATTTTCAAACCATATCCTTTTTCATTCAACTCATTTTGTACTTTTTCTAAAGCTTTCGCAGCGGGTAATCGTAAAAAAGTGAAATCAGTACGTACCGGGTATAATGGCTGTTTTACAAAATTGTCTTTAGTTGCATAGTGTAGTTCATAAATAAGTGTAGGCATTAATTGCTTCAGTTCAACCATTTTCTTATTACTGTCCAATGTTAATGTTTGTTTATAGCTTTTTTCAGAAGCTATGTATTGTACGCCGTAACTGCTGGTTTTCAGCTGTTGGGCAAACGAGGGTAAAACCAACAGGGAAAAAAACAAGACAGCGGTTATTGCTATGTGCAACCGTTTCGCTATTTTGACTATCTGAAAAACATCCATTACTGAATTTTTTGGTGATGGAAGAATAAATGTAATCATTACATGAGAAATCAGATGACCGCCTCTTCTTTGTTCCTGTTATCTCTTTTTCTGTTGACCATGAATGCCTGTGGCGATGGAAAAACAGAAGAAGCAAAAGATATTGTTGTTGAACCCGAACAAATGAACGAACGGGTAAAGACAAATATCAATGAATTACTTTCCCGTATTGAAGATGATGGAAAAGCAGATGATAGCACCACAGTTTTCCGTTTTAGTGCTGTTGATGCCTACTACAAACAAGCAGACTATAAAGCTGTATGGAGCAGCGATGAACATTTTCTTTCTTTAGCCGATTCGATGTTGTTGTTTATTCAACAGGCAAGATTATACGGATTATTTCCCAACGATTATCATTATCCTGTCTTAAAAAATATTGCTGCACGTTTTGCTGCAGACACTGCTGCTGTTGCTGACAGGCGTGATGCTGCGCTTTGGTCGAAGGCTGATGTATTGCTGACCGATGCATTTTTCAATATTGCTGCTCATTTGCACGTGGGTCGTTTGAAAGTTGACAGCATAATCATGAATCCGGATTCTGTGTTGACGGATAAGTTTTATCAGTCAAATCTTAATGCTGTAATAAAAGGCAAATCTATAACAGATGTGTTTCGTGCTTTAGAACCATCACATGAGGGTTATGTAGAATTAAAAACGGCAACAAAGCAATTTATTGATAGTGCGGACTTTGATAAAAAGTACACTTATGTTTCCTATCCGTATAAAGATTCACTGGCTTTTGTAAAATCATTGATGAAACGTTTACAGGAAGAAGGAATGCTTAGCTGGCAATTGGAACAAATAGATTCAGCGCGATTAAAAGAAGCGCTCATTAAACTGCAAAAGAAAAAAGAGTTGACTGTTGATGGTAAATTTGGAGTACAGGTAGTTCGTCTTCTCAACAATACCGATGCAGAAAAATTCAAACGTATTGCTATTAACCTCGACAGGTATAAATTATTGCCTCCCAAAATGCCCGAACGTTATATCTGGGTCAATCTTCCGGCATATAAACTGGAGCTATGGGATAATGATACCCTTCAACTTGAAAGCAAAGTGGTTGTGGGTAAGCCAAATACAAGAACACCTTTATTAACCAGTCGCATCAGTGATATGGTTACTTACCCGCAGTGGACTATTCCCAACAGTATTATCATGAAGGAAATTGTTCCTGCACTTCGCAGCGACCCCGGCTACCTTGCAAAAAAAGGCTATTCGCTTCTCACATGGGAAGGCGAGGAGGTTGATCCATATTCCGTAGATTGGACAAAATATAAAAAGGGAATTCCTTACAAAGTTGTACAAGGTAGCGGTGATGATAATGCATTAGGTATTCTCAAGTTTAATTTCCCTAATAAATATTCTGTTTACCTGCACGATACAAATCAACGTTACCTGTTTAAGAATGCAAAGCGTGCATTAAGTCATGGTTGTGTGCGTGTGCAGGAATGGGAAAAACTTACTTATTATATTTCAGCTCTCGACAGTATCAATTATGAATTTGATCCAACCCGTGTGGAAAGCGATTCTTTACGGGTTTGGCTTGAGCGAAAAGAGAAGCATATCGTTAGGGTAAAAACCAAACTTCCCGTTTATTTCCGTTACTTTACCGCAGCTGTGAAAGAGGGGAAACTTATTTTCTTTGAAGACATTTACAACGAAGATAAAGTGGCACGTGAAGCTTTTTTCTCAACCAAATAACGATTGATGAAGAAATTATGCCTTCTTTTTGTTTTGGTTTTTTCAGTATCGGTATTCAATGTTATTGCGCAACAAGGCAGTACAAAACCGGTAAAAAAATCAAACAGCAAATCAAAGATCCAATATGGCCTTGCCAGTTTTTACTCCAATAAGTTTAATGGTCGTAAAACAGCTAACGGCGAAATTTTCAATAACCAAAAACTTACTGCTGCGCACAATACACTTCCGCTGGGTACTTACGTAAGGGTAACCAACTTACGCAACAAACGCTCGGTGGTAGTAAAAATAAACGACAGGCTGCATCACAAGAATAAACGTATCATCGATTTGTCGAGAGCAGGAGCTACAAAGCTTGGATACATAAAAAGTGGATTAACACGTGTAAAAGTTGAGGTGTTGGGTAAAAAGCCACCTTCAAAATAAATTGAGGTTTAAATCTGTAAGAATGTGGGTAATTAATTTTAACGTTATGCTACGTACCGTTATTTTTGTTCATTCCAAAACAATTCATATTATGAAACAATTGCTCGTTTTACTGATCGCTTTGTGTGGTTTTTTTACTGCAGGCGCTCAGAACAAGGATCTTAAAAAACTGCCTTCAATTGGATTTCAGTTTACCATGTTCGATTTTCAGTCAGGTGTTGATATAAAAAACAAAGGTCTTTCAACTGTACTCAGAGAAAAAAGTTTAGGGAAAAGAGATCGTTTGAATCCGGGGCTTACTGTTCACTACATGCAGGGAATTACGAATTATGCAGATGTTATGGTAAGGCTTGCAGGTACTTTTTTGACTTATCCTTCCCGTAACACATTAGATGTTGGCACCGGTGATAAGTTTTATAGTGAAATAGACGCAAATCTCAATATAAAACTACTCCCTGATAATTATTGGGTAGTACCGTATTTACAGGCTGGTATTGGCGCTTCAGTAGAAAGATCAAATTGGATGGCACAAATACCTGTTGGTGCAGGAATACAATTCAATTTATTCAACCAGGTATTCGTTCATCTTAATACCGGTTACCGTTTGCCGGTAACTTCAAGAGCGAATTATGGATTGGCTCATTCTTTTGGTGTAAGTGTACCACTGCAAGATAGAGTTGCTCCGCCTCCTCCGCCTCCACCAGCTCCGGAACCTCCCAAAGATAAAGATGGTGATGGCGTATTGGATGTGGATGATGTTTGTCCTGATGAAGCCGGTGTAGCTGCATTACGTGGCTGCCCCGATAAAGACAGAGATGGTGTTGCTGATAAGGATGATAAATGTGCTGATGTTGCAGGCCTGGCCCGTTACAGTGGTTGTCCAATCCCAGACAGTGATAAAGATGGTATTAATGACGAAGAAGATAAATGTCCTCAACAAGCTGGTGTAGCCCGTTACAATGGTTGCCCTGTTCCGGATACTGATAAAGATGGTGTGAATGATGAAGAAGATAAATGCCCGGCTGTAGCTGGTGTTGCTGCAAACGCAGGTTGCCCTGAAGTAAAAGAAGAAATAAGAAAGAAAGTTGAATTTGCTGCCCGCAATATTTTCTTCAACACTGGCAGCTTTCAGCTGCAAAAGAAATCATATGCTCCATTAAACGAAGTGGCGCAGATATTGAAAGATAATCCAACACTTCAGTTGGATGTTGAAGGCCATACTGATAACAGTGGTGATGCAGCTAAAAATCAAATACTATCTGAAAACCGTGCAGCTGCGGTAAAAGCCTACCTGGTTGCCCAAGGTATTGATAAGAGCCGTTTAACTTCTGCAGGTTATGGAATTGATAAACCAATTGCTGATAACAAAACAGCTGCCGGTAAAGCGAAAAACCGCAGGGTTGAATTAAAGCTAAGAAGTTATTAAACTAAACATATTTTCACTTGAAATCCCTCCGTTTTACGGGGGGATTTTTTTGTGCAAAGCACAGAAAACAAGTTTTATCTTCGCCCACTTATATGTGTAAGAAAGATCAAATGATATGAGCAAACAGAAAGAGATAGTAATGAGTGGCCTTCGCCCCACAGGTTACCTGCACCTGGGGAATTATTTTGGTGCCATGAAGAATTATGTGAAAATGCAGGATGAATATGACTGTTATTTTATGGTGGCCGATTGGCATTCACTTACGACACATCCTGATACAAAAGAGCTGAAAGTAAATGTAAGACGTGTGTTTGCAGAGAACATTGCCTGTGGATTAGATCCTGAAAAAGTGGCGTTCTATTGCCAGAGCCATGTATATGAAACAGCAGAGCTTTATCTCTACCTCAACATGATGGCCTATAAAGGTGAGTTGGAAAAAACAACAACGTTTAAAGATAAAGTTCGTCAACACCCCGACAATGTAAATGCCGGTTTATTAACCTATCCTGTTTTGCAAACTGCCGATATCATTCTTCATCGTGCTAAATATGTACCGGTGGGAAAAGATCAGGAGCAGCATCTTGAAATGGCCCGCACATTTGCCAACCGTTTCAACCGTCGTTATGGCGATGTGTTTCCTGAACCGATGGCATTCAATTTTGGTGGCGAACTTGTGAAAGTGCCAAGCCTGGATGGTACAGGTAAAATGAGCAAGAGTGAAAACCAGAATGCAACAATTTACTTAGCTGATGAGGATGAATTGATCCGTAAAAAAGTAATGAAGGCAAAAACAGATGCCGGCCCAACTGAACCCAATTCAGCAAAGCCTGATTATATAGAAAATATTTTCCAGTTGATGCGTTTGGTAAGCTTACCTGATACTATTCAGAAGTTTGAAGACGATTTCAATAATTGCGTAATACGTTATGGTGATATGAAAAAGCAATTGGGCGAAGACATTGCAAAATTTGTGGCTCCCATTCGTGAAAAAGCTAAAGCAATTGAAAATGATGATGCTTATCTGAAGGAAGTAATGCTGAAAGGAGCTGAAAAAGCAAGAAAAAGTGCAAAGGAAACCATTGAGTTGGTGAGGGATGCAGTAGGGCTCAATTATTTTTAAAAAACCCAAAATCCACAACCCAAAATCCAAAAAGAAGTTTTACTTTGAACGTTCTTGAATTTTGGATTCTGGACATTGGAATTTACAACTATGGCGAAAAGTAAAAAACCAAAACATGTGGCTATTGCCGGTAATATCGGCGCTGGAAAAACGACCCTTACTGAAATGCTGGCAAAGCATTACAAATGGATTCCCCAGTTTGAAGATGTGGATCATAATCCCTACCTCAATGACTTTTATGAAGACATGCCACGCTGGAGTTTTAACCTGCAGATTTACTTTTTAAATAATCGCCTGAACCAGGTGTTGGAAATTCAACGTGGTACAGAAACGGTGATACAAGACCGTACGATTTTTGAAGATGCACACATTTTTGCACCCAATCTGCATGACATGGGTTTAATGGGCAAGCGTGATTTTGAGAACTACTTTTCTTTTTTCTCCACCTTAAAGACAATGGTTTCTCCTCCTGATCTGTTGATCTATTTAAAAGCATCTGTTCCAACTTTGGTAGCACAGATCCAGAAAAGAGGAAGGGAGTACGAAGAGAATATCCGTCTTGATTATCTCAAAAAACTGAACGAGTATTACAACAAGTGGATCGATCAATACAAAGAAGGAAGTTTATTGGTGATTGATGTTGATCAAAACAAATTTGCCGAAAACGAAGAGCACCTGGGTGAAATCATTAATAAGATCGATTCGCAGTTGTACGGATTGTTCTGATTTAGAAGGACGTGTAATCTTTGTAGATTAAATGGAACGCTAAATTATTCTAACCATTTTTAATGAAACATCAAATCTTATTGGCTAACCTGGTTCTGCTTTGTTTCGTTTGTTTTTCACAAGCAAAATCTAAAAAATAGCCCTGCCGATTTTGGATTTAGCGTATTCAGGATAAAAGGCAGCATTGATTCGATAAATTTCATTGTGAGTGATACTTCCTTTAATGAAAGGAAGCCCATTTTTTTGTTTTGCCAGGGATCGTTGCCGTATTCTTTATTTTATCAAGAAGATTCTATACATATATGGCAACAGGCAATTCTATTTGATTATAAAAAGTTTTTAAGCGATTACAATTTTGTTGTTATTTCAAAGCCAGGTATTCCTGTGTTTTCTGCAACGGCTGACAAAAACTATTTTTATATTGATCCTAAAACGAAGCAGGTTCCCAAGAAATATTGGATAGATAATTATCTCGATTATTATGTAAACTCAGCTAATGATGTAATTAATTACTTGGTTAAACAAAAATGGGTAAACAAATCGAAAGTTGTAATAGCTGGAGTTTCACAGGGCAGCAAAGTAGTTTCAAAATTGGGGGCTATTAACAAAAACATAACTCATGTAATTTATCTGGCAGGCAATCCACTAGGAAGATTTGATCAAAATATTCGCCAGCAGCGTAGGGATGTTTTGCTTGGTAAAATTACTTCAGAACAGGCTCAAAAGAATATTGACAGCTTATATAAGATTTGGAACGAAATGGTTGCTAAACCTAATGATGTTTCGTCTGCTAATGAAGATACTTATAAAACCTGGACTACTTTTTCGAAACCCTTATTACCGTATCTTTTAAAGATTTCAGTCCCTTTATTTGTTGGTTATGGTACAAACGATATCACATCAGATTACTGTGATTTACTTTCTTTAGATTTCGCACGTCTTGGCAAAAGGAATCTGACTTTGAAACCATATCTTGATTGCGATCATAATTTTTCTAAAGCAAGATTTGATAAATCTGGTAACGAAATTTTACGAGAAGATATGTGGGGTAAATTGACCGACGATTTTTTTAACTGGTTAAAAATGACGCAATAGCATAATATATAGCAGAAATTACTGCCTAAACCGTAAAACAATAAACCCCGCCATGAATAGCGGGGTTTTCTGTTCTTAGCAAACAATCGATTACGACCACTTACACTTGCGGCGCCGCGGCTAGAATTTCTTCGCCGCTGCCGGAAGCATATTTTTTGAAATTAGTTATAAACTGTTCAGCTAAAGACTTCGCTTTTGCATCATACGCTGCTTTATCTGTCCAGGTATTTCGGGGATTTAATAGTTCAGCTGGAACTGCAGCACATGCAGTTGGAATAGCAAGGTTGAACACTGGCATGTTCTCATAGTCAACATCATTCAACTCGCCATTTAATGCCGCACTGATCAATGCTCTTGTATAAGAAAGTTTAATACGGTTACCAACACCATAACTGCCACCTGTCCAACCGGTATTCACCAGCCAAACATTCACTTTGTTCTCGTTCATCTTCTTACCTAACATCTCTGCATATTTTGCCGGATGTAAAGGAAGGAAAGGTGCACCAAAGCACGCACTGAAAGTTGATTTTGGTTCTGTAACACCAGCTTCTGTACCTGCAACTTTCGCAGTGTAACCACTAATGAACTGATACATCGCCTGGCCTTGCGTAAGTTTGGCAATAGGTGGCAATACGCCTGCTGCATCGCAGGTAAGAAAGAAAATATTTTTAGGCAAACCACCAACGGAAGGTTCTAATGCGTTGCTGATAAAATGCAGCGGATAACTCACTCTTGTATTTTCTGTAATGGCTTTACTGCTGAAATCAATTTTGTTGGAACCTTCGAAGAACTGAACATTTTCTACCAATGCACCTGGTCGAATGGCGTTAAAGATCTCCGGTTCTTTTTCAGCAGTAAGATCAATACACTTGGCATAACAACCACCTTCAAAATTAAAAACAGAATCATTGTCCCAGCCATGTTCATCATCACCAATTAATTTACGTGCAGGATCTGCACTCAAGGTTGTTTTACCAGTGCCGCTTAATCCAAAGAACACGGCCACATCAGCATCCTGTCCCACATTGGCACTGCAATGCATACTTAATACATTCTTTTGCTGTGGTAACAGATAATTAAGCACGGTAAAAATTCCTTTCTTCATTTCACCTGTATAACCACTGCCACCAATCAGGATCATTTTGTATGTAAAGCTTACAATAGAAAAGTTGCAGTTGCGCACACCATCGGTTTCGGGGTTGGCTGAGAAATTCGGCGCCTGTATAATATGCCAGTCAGGTTCAAAGCTGTCAAGCTCCTCGTCATTCGGGCGAAGAAAAAGATTGTATGCAAACAAATTGCTCCATGGGTTTTCGTTTACTACACGAATGTTGAGACGATAATTCTTATCGGCACAGGCATACGAATCTCTCACCCATAATTCATTTTTTTTACCCAGGTAATCCATCATCTTCTTAAAAAGAATATGGAAATATTTTTCATCAATGGCCTGGTTGAAATCGTTCCAGTGCACAGTGTCTTTGCTGATATCATCAAGGACGATGAACTTATCTTTTGGGGAGCGACCGGTGAATTTACCGGTATTGATACAGAGGGCACCAGTATCGTTGTACCTGCCTTGGCCACGGTTAATTGTTTGTTCCGCTAACTCTTCAGGGCTGAGTTGATAATGGATATTGCTCGATAACTTTAAACCGAGCTTCAATAGTTTCTGCTCAGGGAAAAATACACTTGGTATAGACATAATCAATGGGCTTCTTTATACGACCAGCCAAAAATACATGGTTGACCGTTGCCAGAAAAATTACGCAATCGTTCCCGACTATATTAAATCAAACGAAATGAGTTATTTGGTTGATGGTTTCTAAAATAGAGCGGACAATATGAATAATATTGAAAAATATTCAATGAAGGGTGAAGGATTTATAAATATTTGTCAAACGGTCGTTAGTTTTTTATTTCTGTGGATTAATTGACCACAGAATTGGGCAGCCCCTTTCGATAGCTTATTTTGCGCACCTAATTCTTGTCATATGAAAGGAAGGGTTCTTGAATTTTCATTTCGCAATACGAATAATGAAAATTCAAGAAGCGTTCGTACCATCCGACAATTAAAAACATAAAATATAAACGGATGAAATTTCAGCCCATTAAACCCGAACTGTTTAAAAAAAACCGTGAACGTTTTATCAAAGCCTTGCAGCC
The DNA here is from genome assembly GCA_036675885.1 of Lacibacter sp. Taxonomy (GTDB): domain Bacteria; phylum Bacteroidota; class Bacteroidia; order Chitinophagales; family Chitinophagaceae; genus Lacibacter. The sequence goes on from JAKFDY010000524.1 coordinate 10,125, forward strand.
AAACTCAATTGCGGTTTTTGTAAGCAACGATGAGTGGCCCATGAATGGTGATGCATTGCATGCGTATAAACAAAACAGTGATCTCTTTTGGCTCACAGGTATTATGCAGGAAGATAGTATGGTGATTTTGTTTCCTGATAATCCCGATCCGAAATACAGAGACGTGTTGGTATTGGTTCGCCCAAATGAATTAAAAGAGAAATGGGATGGTAAACGTTTGCGTGCTAATGAAGCAAAAGAAATTTCAGGTATTCAAACAATTGTTTGGTTAGATACTATTGAAGGATTGTTACAAACATGGGTACACCTTGCTGATCATATTTATTTAAGCAGTAACGAAAACGATCGCAAAGCATCGCCTATCCGCAGCCGTGATTATCGGTTTATTGATGAAATGAAAGCAAAATATCCATTACATAGCTTTCAACGTGCTGCAAAAATCATGAGGGATCTTCGTGCAATTAAAACTGCAGAAGAAGTGGAACTGATGCAGAAAGCAATGGATATTACAGATGTAACCTTCCGTCGCTTACTCGGGTTTATTAAACCGGGTGTAATGGAAAATGAAATTGAAGCCGAGATCTATCATTCATTTTTATCGCAGGGATCAACAGGTCCTGCTTACGGAAGTATTATTGCAAGTGGTGATAATGCACGAACATTACATTACGTTAGCAATAACGGGGAATGCAAAGATGGTGAATTGATATTGATGGATTTTGGAGCAGAGTATGGCGGCTATTGCGCAGATCTTACACGAACTGTTCCGGTGAATGGTAAGTTTACACGCAGACAAAAAACGGTTTACAATGCATGCCTGAATATTCACAACTATTGCAAGAGCATTCTTAAACCGGGCATTACCATTGTTGATTACACAAATAAAGTAGGAGAGGAAGCAACACAACAGTTTCTAAAAATTGGCTTGTTGAAAAAGACTGATGTAAAGAATGAAGATGCTGAGAACAGGGCTTACCGCAAATATCTCTATCATGGTATTTCACATCATCTTGGAATTGATGTGCACGACCTTGGTACAAAAACAGAACCAGTAAAAGCAGGAATGGTGTTTACCATTGAACCCGGTATTTATATTGAAGAAGAACAAATGGGTGTGCGTATTGAAAATAATTTCTGGATCACCCGTAATGGAAATAAAGATCTCATGCAGAATATTCCTATCACGGTTGAAGAGATCGAAGCATTGATGAAAAAATAATTTTAATTCGTTAATTAGCTAATGCAATAATGTGCCAATGGAGTATAACATGCTTCTTGTACTCGCCAGCCGGAATGATAAATCAGAATTAAAAAATTATGTTGAAACAAATCCCAAATCTTTTTACACTGTTGAATCTTGTGTTCGGCTGTATTGCCATCATTCTTATTCTGCAACCAGGCGAATCAATTACAACAATCAACGGAGAGAATTTAGTTATTAATCTCCCGGAAAAAATGGCCTATGCTTCTTTTTTCATTTTTGCTGCAGGTATTGTCGATTTTCTCGATGGCTTTCTTGCACGTTTAATGAAGGCATCATCCGAAATGGGCAAACAGCTCGATTCCTTAAGCGATTGTGTTACGTTTGGGGTAGCTCCGTCAATGATCATGTATCAACTGTTGCGCATGAGTTATCTCAAAGAAGAAACAGCTTTCGATACATCCATTTGGCTTTTGTTACCTGCCATACTTATTGCCTGCGGTGCAGCATGGCGCCTGGCCAAGTTCAACATCGATGAACGCCAATCCATTTCTTTTCGTGGAGTGCCTACGCCTATCACCGGTTTTATGGTGGCAGCCTTACCATTGGTAGTTTGGTACAACAGCTGGGATCTGGCACCCGTTGTGCTGAACCGCTGGGTATTATACGGCATCACTGTTCTTATCAGCTATCTCATGGTGTCCGATCTGCCCATTATGAGTCTTAAGTTTAAAGATTACAGCCTCAAAGGAAATCAATCCAAGATCATACTGGCCGTTATCTCAATCATTTTAGCGGTAGTTTTTCAATGGGCGGCTATTCCGCTTATTTATTTAACCTACGTTGCTTTATCTTTGCTGCTTCGTAAACAAATCTCATAATTTAATTATACGACAATGACGTACACAGTTCAGGTGAAGGTAATGCCACTCAAAGATTTATTAGATCCTCAGGGTAAAGCGGTAATGGGTGGTTTAAGCAATTTAGGTTTACAAGGCGTGGCTGATGTACGTATTGGAAAAAATATCAGCATGCAGATTGATGCCGCTACTGCCGATGATGCAAAAGCAATTGCTGAAGAAGCTGCAAAAAAACTCCTCGCCAACCCGGTAATGGAGCAGTACGAAATTTCAGTGAACTAATCAGACTGTAGGAGGTAAGAAGCAGGAAGTAAGAGCCTGTACATTCGTACCTCGTACTTCTTACTTCATACTTGTTTCATGTTGATTCTTGTTCCCACTCCAATCGGTAATCTAAAGGATATAACACTCCGTGCATTGGAAGTGCTGCAGGAAGCTGATCTTATTCTGGCGGAAGATACACGCACAAGTGGGGTTTTGCTGAATCACTACAATATTCAAAAACCCATCTCACCTTATCACCAGCACAACGAACATAAAATTGTGCAGCACCTGGTTGATCAATTAAAAGAAGGAAAGAAGATGGCTTTGCTCACGGATGCAGGTACTCCCGGTATCAGTGATCCTGCTTTTCTTCTCGTTCGTGAATGTGTAAAGAATGATATTCCGGTTGAAACATTGCCAGGCGCTACTGCATTTGTACCTGCACTTGTGAATAGCGGTTTACCAACAACTCGTTTTACATTCGAAGGATTTCTTCCACAGAAAAAAGGAAGAATGACTGCACTCAAACAATTGGCAGAAGAAGAAAGAACCATGATCTTTTATGAATCGCCATTTCGTTTGTTGAAAACGCTCAATGATTTTATGCAGTATTTTGGTGAAGACCGTTTGTGTTGCGTAAGCCGTGAGCTCACCAAAAAATTTGAAGAAAACAAACGTGGCACATTGAAAGAAGTGCATGATCACTTTGCTGCCAAAGCCATCAAAGGTGAAATTGTAATTGTAGTGGCAGGTAAGGAATAATTCTCCTGAATCTCATTCGGGTTATATTCAACGTGTCGTTAACATTTTAAGGCACGAAAGCTGCATAGTTTTGCAGCATACAAACCTATAGTTATGAAAATAGTTTTTTCTTTTTTGATCTTCTTGATATTCTCGCATGCTACTACCAATGCTCAACAGATATTTTCTGTACCTGATATCGTGAAACAAAGTTTTGATAAACAATATCCCGATGCAAAGGATCTGAAATGGAGCGGAGGATTAGATAACCATGCTGTTCGTTTTACTTTGGGTGAACGGAAGTTGAAAGCCAACTACACGCCTAAAGGCGATTGGGTAAGCACAGAAGAGCAGGTGAAACTGGAAACATTGCCTGAAGTGGTGCAGCAAGGGTTTAAAAACAGCAAGTATAAAGACTGGACTTTGAAAGATGTACTTACAGTTACAAAACCAAGAATTGAAGCGAATGAATATTACATCATTGTGCAGAAATCTGTGTTGAATAAAAAGAAACTGGTGTTTGATGCAAAAGGAAGGTTGTATGAAGAGTTGTTGAGCTTATAGGAATAATCTTCTTTACCTCTTTAAATAGTCTTCTTTAACTAACAGCCGTGGTTTTTCAAAAGCCACGGCTGTTATTCGTTTGCACATGCATTAGTAATTTTACCCGAATTATGTAAAAATTACATGCATATTTTACGCTTTACTTGTTCTGCACCTCAGTTTACCAAAATATAATTTTCAAATTACTTACAACAGTAAGTTTCATGAAACATAATGCTGCATTGGGTTTTATGCAATCTTTAACTTCTTGAAAGATGATTTTCTGCAATCACTGTGGCATATATTTTTAATAATACCGCTTTGAGGTATTGACAATGTTCAAAAAACTTTCAATATTAGCATCCGAATGACCTGTGAGAGAATCTACCATTGCAAAACCTTCATTTAATCTTCCCTACCTAAACAGCATCACCCACATCAGTTGTAAACAGAAGTCTTTAACTTTTAAATGTTAGAAGCTTGATACAACAAGTATTTCGGTTCTTCACGGAAGAGCTGAACAGATTCATATTGTTGCGAAATGGCGCTGCAACTCCTGCCGGAATTGTAATTGCAGCGAACATTGCCAAAGCTGAAGAACTGACTGCAGTTACTTCCAAGATCGTTATGTCGTTGGTAAATATTGAAGAAGATCGTATCAGTAAACATCCTTCAAACAGTTTTCCTTCGCCTGTTGGTACTGGTGTTGAATATAAAAATCCACCAGTGCTTGTTAACCTATACGTCTTGTTTTCTGTTAACCGTGATTATACAGATGATGCATTGTTGTATCTCTCTTATGTGATGCAATTCTTTCAGCATAAAAATGTATTTAATCCGCAAAACAGTCCGGGGTTATTTACAGATACAATGTTGCCTGTTCAACAGATCAGCAGTGAGTTGGTAACACTCAATTTCGAACAGGTAAATCATTTATGGGCAAGTTTAGGGGGAAAATATTTGCCATCTGTATTATACAAAATACGCCAGGTAGTAATTGATGACAGGTTTGTACAGAATGGCGGTGGAATTATTCTTGAAATTGAAACCATTGCAAAAGACAAAACTCCAACTGTAATATGAACAGCAGTTATAAAATAGTTTGCCGGGTAGAAATGCTGCACGATTATTACCGTGAATCAAAAGCAAAAAATCTGTTGCTGAAAGCTTCTGCAGCCACGGAAAAACTTTGCAGGAACTATGATATTAAATGGAAGCAACTCGATCATCAACTCATCATTGCCGTAAAAGTGAATAATGCTGCGGAGCCGGTAAAAACCTGGCCTGCTGACATGAAGTTTGTATTTTATGTTATTGATGAAAATGGTTTGTTCGATAATATCACCCAATCAAATTTTAAACCGGGGAATGCAGAAACAAACTGGTTATCGAATTTTTCAAACAATGCGTTTACTGAACCGGTGCTTCCATCGGGCAACATCAACAGGTTGTATTTATCAAAGCGAATTTCAACATATGTTGCTGCTACTATTTATAAGCCCGGTCGTTTGGTAACCGATGGAACAGATATTTACGAATGTTTGAAAACAACCACCAACGGAATAGTAACAGGCAACCTATCTTTTTGGCGTAAAAGAAGTAAGAGGCAGTTTGTAGCAGAGCAGGATACAGCAACTGTTTACACCGCAAGTTATCCGTTTACAGTTGCGGTGCCTGCAAAAGAATTTGTGATAAAACATTTTGGTATTGATGTGCAAACGGGTTTGTTCAATAAACAAGCAAAGGTTGCAGTTGTACAAAAATTTGAAACAGCAAGAGCATCGGTTGATGTTAGCCTGCAGGGTTTAGATGCCGGTAAATACAAGATTGAAGTAAATGGAGAATCGTCATTTATTGTTGTAAAAGATCCCGGCATGGTTGAACATCCTGTTGCAATTGTTGAATTATACAACGAGGTTGGTAATGTACCCAATTTTTCCATGCTTGATGCAGGTAAAGCGGTCGATCGTTTATTCAGCCTCCGGTTCTGCAACCGTTCTGTGTTGATCAAATACATCGCTAAAACAAACGATGTTACATCGGTTCAGGATACAGATGCTGTACTCAGTTTTTCAAATGCTGCCAATCAGCTTGAATTTATCAGTATTGCGCCATTTCCATTGAGTGAAGTGCCTGTGAAAACATTATCATTCACATCAGCAATACATGGCAATATCAGTCCATTGCCCAATGCATCAGCAGCCTGGCTTAGTCAATTACAACAAGGCAGCGATATCTATAATTGTTCATCAGTTTACTTAAATCATTAATCATCATTATAAACATTGTCAACTATGGCATTAACAGTAAAAACTCCAGGTGTGTATATAGATGAGGTTCCAAAATTTCCTCCTTCCATAGCACAGGTTGAAACCGCAATTCCTGCTTTTATGGGTTACACAGCAAAAGCAGACGAGTATGGTCCGGGTGATCTTAAAAACAAACCAGTAAAGATCAGCAGTCTGCTTGATTATGAAACTTATTTTGGTGGAGCACCTTCGCTTGCAGTTTCGCAGGTGTTAATTGATGCCTTGAATAATTTCAAGTCGGCCAACATCAGCCAGGCATTGTTCATGTATGATTCGCTGAAGATGTTTTTTAAAAATGGTGGTGGTGATTGTTACATTGTTTCTGTTGGATCATATACAGATCCAAAATCGAAGAACGATTTTCTTGATGATGGAAAGGGATTAAAAGTAATTGAGAAAGTAGATGAACCAACCCTGCTCATCTTTCCTGATAATTCGTTGCTCACAAATGGCAATGATTATTACGAAGTGTACCAGGAAGCATTGATGCAATGTGAAAACCTGAAAGACAGGTTTGTCGTGATGGATGTAAAGAATGATGATTATAAGGGAGTAGCATTCAGAAATAGTATTGGCATCAACAATCTAAAATATGGTGCAGTGTACACACCTTGGCTTGAAGTGATATTACCTCGCCAGATCAAGTACAGTGATTTTATGAATACTGCTACTTCACCCAATCGTTTTCAACGTGAAGGAGTGAATATTACATTAAGCCAGTTGTATGCAGGTTCAGATACAGCCATAACAGATCAGATTACAAAAGTGATTTCAGCAATTGCTGACAATGGGAAAGTGGCCACATCAGTAGCAACAGTAAGAGGGGCTTCTGCAACAATCGCCGAACGATATAATGTATTGGAAAGCTCATTGTCCGGAACACCTGATCCAACCAATCTTCAAAACGTAATGGATTTCCTGTTTGATATTGCACGTGAAGTAGATAAACTTGCAGGTGCAACAGGCGATGCTGTAAGCAGCAATCTCAAACCTGGTTTTGAAACAACGATAACATCGTTGGTTGGCTCTTATTCAAAAATCATTAGTTATGAAGTGGAGGCAGATGCAGAATTGACTGCTGCTTATACTGTACAGCATTCGATCAGTGCGCCAACACATGCAAACTGGGGAACCATCTTTAGTGCACCCCCCGGTTCATTGAATGTAATGAGTGGAGCAGATGATGCGGCAATGATCAGGAGTATTATTCCATTACTTCGTTCAGAGTTCAATTTCATCAATAGTTATTTCTCTAATGCAATTGTAAAAACTGCATCACTTACAGAACAGGAGGCAGATAAAGGATTGGCCATCATCTTTCCTGCATATAAAGCAATACTTGATGGTATTCAAAACACAAAAACCGTTCTTCCTGCATCAGGATCTGTAACCGGTATCTATGCGTTTGTTGATCGCACACGTGGTGTATGGAAAGCGCCTGCTAATGTGAGCATCAGTGGCATCATTGGACCAGCCACAACTTTTAATGCAGGGCAGTTAGATGCATTGAATATAGATGTAACAGCAGGTAAATCCATCAATGCTATACGTGCATTCACCGGTAAAGGAACATTGGTATATGGTGCAAGAACGTTAGCCGGTAATGATAATGAATGGCGTTATGTTTCTGTACGCAGGTTGTTTAACATGATTGAAGAAAGTGTGAAAAAAGCTACTGAACAATTTGTGTTTGAACCCAACGATGCAAATACATGGACAAAAGTAAAAGCCATGATCTCAAATTATCTCACTGTGTTGTGGAGACAAGGTGCATTGGCAGGTGCAAAACCTGAACACGCATTTTATGTTGCCTGCGGACTTGGAGCAACAATGACAGCACAGGATATACTCGAAGGAAAAATGAATGTAGAGATAGGAATGGCAGCAGTTCGCCCTGCAGAGTTTATTATTCTGCGTTTCTCACACAAAATGCAGGAGTCTTAATTTTTTGAATTCACAATAATCACAACAAAACGAATTGTATGGCAACTTATCCTTTATCAAAATTTCATTTCCGGGTAGAATGGGGCGGCACCCGTATTGGTTTTACAGAAGTAACAGGCTTGGATAAAAGTCTGGATGTAATTGAATACCGTGATGGTGCAAGCCCTGAATATTCAAAAATAAAAATGCCCGGTTTGCAAAAGTTTTCGAACGTAACACTTAAGCGGGGAACCTTTGAATCAGATAACGAGTACTATGCCTGGCTCAACACTGTGCAGATGAATAAGATCGAACGCAGAGATCTTATCATCTCTTTGTTGAATGAACAGCACGAACCTGTAATGGTTTGGAAAGTAAAAAATGCTTTCCCGGTAAAAGTGCAGTCATCTGATCTGAAAGCCGATGGAAACGAAGTGGCCATTGAAACAATGGAACTCGCTCACGAAGGGTTGGTTATTGAACTTCCATAAACAAGAATATGCCATTTGAGTATCCGCTTACCGGTTTTCATTTCCTGGTAACCTTTGAGTTATTTCCACAGTCACCTGTAGACGTACGTTTCCAGGAAGTGGCAGGGTTATCTGTAAGCATGGGAACAGAATCGATCAATGAAGGAGGTGAAAATCGCTTTTCGCATAAGCTGCCAACAAGGGCCAACTTTAGTGACATTACATTAAAACGTGGGTTGTTCGAATACTCTGAACTCTATCGCTGGGTAAAAAATGCAATGGAAAATTTTGAATTCCGTCCGTTGAATTTAACCATCAGCTTGCTGAACGAAATACATGCACCGGTATATATGTGGCGTGTGTACAACAGCATACCAACCAAGTGGGAGTTATCTTCTTTTAATGCAAATAACAGCGAAGTAGTTGTGGAAACACTCGTATTAAGCTGTGCTTATTTTTCACCCATTAACCGTTAAACCTTATGCCAGTTGTTATTAACGAAATACAGATCACTGCTTATGTAAACGAAACCGGTAATACGGAAAACAGGCAGCAACGTGGACGAAGTGAAGGTGAAAAAAAAGATGATGAAACAAAGAAAGAATCACTTGTTAAAATTTGTGTGGAAGAAGTATTACGCATTTTAAAAGAAAAAGAAGAACGTTGATATGATACCGGGTAAGTTACAAAAGATGACCTTGAAGGCGTATACTGATGCGGAGTTCAGTAATGCGATTCCCGATGGTGAGTTCACCGTACAGGTAAATCCTGAATCGTATACGTTCACACATACGATTGAATACAGCGATCAACAAGCGGGTGGAACAAGCGCTGCACAACCACGTTATAGTTGCAGTCGCCCGCAGAATTTGGAGTTTGATTTTTTATTTGATGCAACAGGTGTGTTGAATGGCGATGGTATTCCTGCTGCGGAAAGTGGTGTACCTGTTGTTACAGTTGTTCATTCAATTGTTGATACCATCAATAAACTGAAAAAGGTTGTGTATGATTTTGTAGGCGATACACATGAAACACCTTACATAAAAATTTACTGGGGCACCATGTTGTTCAAATGCAGGTTAACAAACCTGAGTATTACTTATAAATTATTTAAACCCGATGGAACACCTATTCGTGCATCTGCCAAATGTTCGTTCATGGGAGCGGTAGAAGATGTGCAACGTACAGCAGCAGAAAATGCACAGTCACCCGATCTTACACATGTGCGACTTGTAAAACATGGCGATACATTGCCCTTTATGTGTTATACTATTTACGGCGATGAGAATTTATATCTGCAGGTTGCCGCTGTTAATCAACTCAATCATTACCGTGATATAAAAGTGGGGCAGGAACTTTTTTTTCCACCTGTTGAAAAAATAAAAGCATGAGTGATACCCGCACCATACCATCATCCTCGGCAGGTACCGATGTTGTTACATTCACTGTAAAGATCGAAGGCGAAAATGTGCCACGCAGTATCAACATCAGTTCTGTTGTAATACAACGACAGGCTTATCGTATTCCTTCCTGCAAGCTTATTATTTATGATGGAGACCCTGCACAATCAAATTTTCCTGCAAGCAATGAAGAGTTGTTTATTCCCGGTAAGAAACTTGAATTGTGGGCGGGTTATGAAGCAGATGAAGATCTTTTGTTCACCGGCATTATTATGAAACAAGCCATCAAGATACGCAACGAAAAATCACCCGTGCTGGAAGTGGAAGCAAAAGATGCCTGTATTAAGTTAAGCACGTATGCAAAGAGCAAATACTTTGCTGAGTTGAGTGATCAACAGGTGATGGAAGAAATTATACAGGATGCAGGATTAGAATCAGATATTGAAAACACGGGTGGCGCATTAAAAGAAATTGTACAATACCATGCAAGCGATTGGGATTTTATTATGACACGAGCAGAAGCAAATGGGCTCATCTGTTTTTGTGAAGATGGAAAACTAATTGCAAACAAACCTGATCTATCAGCGGCGGAAACATTAAGTGTGTTATTCGGGGCAACCATGCTTGAGATGGATGCAGAAATTGATGCACGTAACCAATTTGCAACGGTACATGCACAAACATGGAGCCATGCAAACCAGGAATTGGTTGATGTGGAAGCAACAGCACCAACTATCAGCAAAGCAGGAAACTTATCACCTGAAAATTTGTCGGATGCAACAGGAAATAGCAAACAGATTATTCAACATGGAGGTGCATTGCCTGAGCCACAATTGCTACAATGGGCCGATGCCCAATTGATGCGGAATCGTTTATCGAAAATAAGAGGCAGTGCAAAATTTCAGGGTTATGCAGATATGAAACCTGGTCAAATGATTTCTATCGCTGGTGTGGGTGATCGTTTCAGCAGTAATGCTTTCATCAGTGGTATTCGTCATGAATTGTTTGATGGCGGCTGGACCACCACTGCACAATTTGGTTTAGATGCCACAGCCTATGCAGCAGCATTACCCATCAGTGCATTTCCTGCAGCGGCATACGGCCCGGCAATTAAAGGATTGCATACCGGTATTGTTACTGACCTGGAAGATCCATTGAATGAGTTTCGGGTGAAAATAAAAATCCCTTCCATTAGTATGCAGGATGAAGGTATGTGGGCACGGATGATGATGCCCGATGCGGGAAACAATCGTGGATTTTTCTTTCGGCCTGAAGTAGGAGATGAAGTGTTGATTGGTTTTCTCAATGAAGATCCAAACTATCCTGTTATACTCGGCGGGTTGCACAGTTCGGCAAAGGCAGCGCCACTTCAGCAGCATAATGATAATCATGAAAAGGGATTGCAGACACGCAGCGAAATGAAATGGGTGTGGAATGATGAAAAGAAATCGTTCACAACAGAAACACCTGCCGGTAAAAAAATTATTGTAGATGAAGATGCAGGTGAAATTCAGATAGCCGATGAAAATGGAAATAAGTTTTTGATGAATGCTGATGGCATCACCATTGAAGCGGCAAAAGCGATCAACATCAAAGCAGGTACTGATCTGAAAATGGAAGCCCTGAATGCAGAATTGAAAGCAAGTGCCAGCGGAAAACTGAATGCAAGTGGAACAATGGAAGTATCATCGAGTGGTTCAACAACAGTAAAAGGTTCGATTGTACAAATAAATTAATCAGTATGTCAATGGCAGCAAGAGTGGGCGATATGCATGTTTGCCCAATGGTAAACGGAACGGTACCACATGTAGGTGGACCTGTTATGCCACCCGGGTGCCCAACAGTGTTGATTGCTGGTATGCCTGCAGCACGTGTTGGTGATATGCTGGTTTGCACAGGACCACCTGATAGTATTGTCAAAGGATCGGCAACAGTGTTGATTGGTGGCATGCCAGCTGCACGCATGGGCGATACTACTGCACATGGCGGAACAATTGTTATTGGTTGTCCAACAGTTATTATAGGAGGTTAATCATGGAAGTAAAAGATGATTTTTTAGGTAAGGGATGGAGTTTCCCTCCATCATTTAATAAAACAACCGGCCTGGTAAATACCGTGGCAGCTGTGGAAGATATTAATCAAAGTCTTCACATCCTGTTATCAACCATAACCGGCGAACGAATTATGCAACCTAAGTACGGTTGCGATATGAATGAGTTTTTGTTTGATCCCGTAACCACTACATTAAAAACAGTAATGGCAGATAAAGTGCGAACAGCATTGTTGATCTATGAATCACGTATTGAAGTAGAGAAACTGGAGATTGATGATGAAGGTGAGTTGGAAGGAAGAATACTGATTGATATTCATTACAAAGTAAGAACAACTAACAGTCGCTATAACTATGTGTTCCCATTTTATAAAGCTGAAGCAACTGAATTAAAAACAACAGGCGAATGATCACGGGTAAACCATACGAACAATTATTGCTGCGGGATGGAACGAGCAGGTTAAAACGTAGGGCAACAGTTCTGCTTAATAAGAACTATGTCAATATTGATGAGCGAAGTATGGAAGATCTTGTGCAGTTTGCTATTGACTTTGCAGAACAGGTAAACTTCTTCAATACTCAACTGACAATTGACGGAAACTGGAAACATTTTTTTCAGCAAGGACTGAACCTTGCAGAATTGAAAATGAGCATAGACAGTCGAAGCGATTTTCATCCACAGTTTGCATTATACCTCGTATTTATTAAACTCTTTGGCTTTGCACAAAACCAGTTGAACAGTTTAACGCAACAGCATCTCGATTTTTATTATGAACATGTACTTGATCTGCATCAACTGAAAGCTGAGCCGGATAAAGTGCATGTGGTATACGAATTAGCGAAAGGTGCATTTGAATTTTTCTCTGCAAAAAATACATTGTTTGATGCGGGCAAAGATGCTGCAACGAAATTACCTCTCCATTATACAACAGATGATGACACAATTATTAATACTGCAGCAATTGCTGACAAGCGAACTATTTATTTAAGTCCAAATGCAAATGATGTAGTTCGTTTTGCGAGCGTTGCCAATTCACCAGATGGACTCGGCGCAAAACCTGACCCAATAAAACTCTGGTGGAAACCATTTGGTGGCAATCATCTTTCATCAACCAAAATTGGTTTTGCATTAGCATCGCCATTGTTGCTGTTGAAAGAAGGAACAAGAGAAGTAACAATAACGATCCAGTTGAGTGGACTTACACAATCGCTGCAAACAATTACAAATATCAACGGTGAAAAGCTGGAAGTGTTTTATACCGGCAAGAAGAACTGGATGGGGCCTTTTGAAGCAACAGTAACCCCTGTAAATAATTTTAATGCAGGTAATCAATCGATC
>JAKFDY010000525.1:0-10331 GCA_036675885.1 Lacibacter sp.
AATATTGGGTAAGAAGAATACAGGAAGAGTGTTACAGCAATACAACTGCTTACGGAGGCTACAATGGCGATGAGGACCAGGGCCAGATAGGAAGTTTAAGTGTATTGATGGCAATGGGTTTGTTTGATGTGGAAGGCGGTGCATCTACGAATCCGGATTATGAAATTACAAGCCCCATTTTTGATGAAGTAGTTATTCAGCTCGATCAACAATACTATGCAGGTAAAACATTTGTAATAAAAACGATCAACAATAAGCCCGGCAATATTTATATTCAATCAGTAAAGTTAAATGGAAAGGTGTTGAATGATTTCCGGTTTCCACACAGTGCTTTTGCAAAAGGAGGAGTGCTCGAAATTAAACTCGGAACTACTCCCAATAAAAAATGGGGAATAGGAAAATAAAGTGCAGCGTTTGTTTTGATACTGTTAGAAGGATTGATGATAATTGATTTTTTAAGAATATTCTTGAATTATATTTTATAAACTTAGGAGTGAATGTTTATGAACAACAAATGGTTAAAACGGAGTCTTGTTATTGTTTTGTTACTGGTTGCCAAAGTAAAGGATACTTATAGTCAAACAATTGTTCATGCAGCTGATTATGGTGTAAAAGCAAACAGTTTCGAAAACGCAGCGGTTGCTCTGCAAAAAGCCATTGCTGTTTGCAAACCAAAAGAAGATATTGTGTTGATGCTGCCGGGAGGGCGTATTGATATTTGGCCCGAAGGCGCAACAAAACGTGAGCTTTACATTTCCAATTCAACTGAAAACGATACGCTTTCGAAAATAAAGAGCATTGCTTTTCTCTTTGAAGATTGTAAGAACTTAACGCTTGATGGCAATAACACATTGGTTGTTCTTCATGGTAAGATGGTTTCATTTGCTATACTCAACAGCAGCAATATTAAGATCAGGAATATCCGGTTCGATTATGAACGGCCAACCATGTCGGAACTATCCATTCAATCATTTACGGACAGTATTGTTGAAGTTGATATACATCCAGACTCAAAATATGCGATCGAGAATGGGCGAATTGTTTTTTATGGTGAAGGCTGGAAATCAAAATCACTTCATACCATTCTCTTTAAGCCGGCGATGAGTACACTTCACTACAGCAACTTCAAACCATTTCTTGATAGCAAAGCAACTCAACTGAGCCCGTTTCGTGTTCGCTTCAACGGAAATTTTTCAAGGAGCAGGTTTAGCCCTGGTGATGTACTTACAATGAGAGATCCGTACAGGGATAACTGTGGCGGGTTTATTCATCTCAGTAAAAATATTCAGCTTGAAAATATCAAGATGCATTACATGCATGGCCTGGGAATTGTTTCGCAGTTCTCCGAAAATATTTCGTTGTTGAAAGTAACAGTAGCGCCTCGTGAAAATTCAGGCCGCATCATTGCTTCTTTTGCTGATTGTTTTCATTTTTCCGGATGCAAAGGGCTGGTGAAGATCGATAGTTGTTTTACATCAGGCTCGCATGACGATCCTGTGAATGTACATGGCACGCATCTGCAAGTAACAACAGTTGACGCAACGAAGTTGAAGGTTCGTTTTATGCATCATCAAACCTATGGCTTTGCCGCTTTTTTTGCAGGCGATAGTATTGCATTTGTCAATCCAAAAACATTGCTGCCTTTGGGAACTGCAAAACTTATATCGGCAAAACTCATTAGCAAACGTGAAATGGAAATTGAAGTAGAGGGCACAATGCCTTCGTTTGTTAATGCCGGAGTTTGCATAGAAAACCTCACCTGGACTCCTGAGGTAATTGTTCAGAACAGTCGCTTTGAACGAACAAATACAAGGGGTCTGTTGCTCACAACCCGTAGAAAAGTAGTTATTCAAAACAATACATTTTATCGCACGGGTATGTATCCCATTTTAATTGCGGATGATGCTGCCAGTTGGTTTGAATCAGGAGCTGTACAGGATGTAACCATTCGTAACAATATGTTTGAAGAATGTGGTTATAATTCAGGAAGTGGCGCTATTAATATAGCGCCTGAAAACCATGAATTGGTTCCGGGTAAAACTGTGCATCGAAATATTCGTATTACAGATAATACATTTAAAACATTGAATGGTGCTGTGCTTTCTGCAAAAAGTGTGGAAGGGTTACAGTTTACCGGGAACAAGATCATTACAACTGATCTTGTCAGCAAACAAAAACTAAGAGCGCCGATTGATCTTAATGCTTGCAAAAAAGTAGTTATTAATAACAATAGTTTTGATTGGCCTGGAACTCCAGGTATAAATGTGTATAACATGGCAGCTGGCGAATTAAAAACTAACTGGAAAATGAATAGGATAAACTAAACTTCGCTTACTTTATTCAAAATTTCAAATCAAAAACTAACGATATGCACAACCGTTTTGAAAGGAATGAATATCGATGCATCAAAAGTAAAAGCCTATGGCGATTACCGTAGGTTGCTTGATGATAAAGATGTGGATGTAGCGGACTAATGACGGATTGGGGAGCGCATCTGATGGATTATGCCATGTTCGGAATGAATGCCGACCTTCCAAAGTCAGTTTCAGCGTTAAGGGGTAATTTTGCCTATCCTGATCTTAGCCAGGAAACGCCGGATACTATGGAGCTTTGTTTGAGTTTGATAAGTTTAATCTTATCTGAGATCATGCAATGTGCATTGACAATGGCTTGTTTGATAAAACACATGGTATTGCTTTTGTTGGCAATAATGGTACGCTTGAGCTCGATCGTGGTGGATGGGAGGTAAGAGAAGAAAATGGAAGCAAGAATAAAGTGAAAGTGGAGCGTCGAAAACCCACCGATGATGGGCTTGTTAAGCACAAGGAAAATTTTATTGCGGCTGTGCGTGCCCGTAAACAGGATATGCTGAATTGCCCGATTGAAGTTGGGGCTAATATTGCAACAGTTTGCCAAATGGGTAATATCGCTTTCCGCAGCGGTGAAAAAATTGGTTGGGATAAAACCAACGGACGATTCACTGATAAAGCGATCAATGCAAAATACATGATGAGTAAATATCATAACGGCTATCAATTGCCGAAAATATAAAACAGCATATGCACAACCGGAATCAGTATTTCGTTTTGATCTTGCTTGTTGTATGCGTTGGATGGCTAGACCCAGGTAAAGTGGCTGGAACCGGCAATGCAAAAGGAGAAGACACGCTATGCATTTTAACTTATAACGTTCATCGTTGCAATCCGCCGGGTACAAAAATTATTGACATTGCTGCTATTGCTAATGTGGTGAAACAATGCAAAGCCGATGTTGTTGCCTTGCAGGAGATTGATGTTAATACAATACGATCAGGAAAAGATATACATGAAGCGGAAGAGATCGCTAAAGCATGTGGCATGTATGTTTGTTTTGGAAAAGCAATTGATTTTTCAGGAGGTGCTTATGGTGTTGCTATTTTGTCGAAGTATCCTATCAGTGCTGTTCAAAATTATTTACTGCCAAAAGATGCAGACCCAAAAACGGAGCAAAGAACATTACTCATTGCTGAAATAACCATCAGCAGCAAAAAGAAATTCTATTTTGCTTCCACTCATTTAGATGTGGAAAATGCAGATAACCGGGTGTTGCAGATAAATGAAATTCAGAAAAGAGCAAATGCTGCTGCTGTTCCTTTTTTTATAGGAGGAGATTTTAACGATACCACAGGTAGTAAGGCTATACAAATTTTTGATCAGCATTTTCAACGAAGCTGCGAAACCTGTGGCCCCACTTTTCCGCAGGACATCCCAACTACAACAATCGATTTTATTGCGTTTCTAAAAAAGCAGGCTAAAAAAATAAAAACGATTCGACATGAAGTGCTGGTAGAAAAGTATGCATCCGATCATCGACCGGTACTTGCTGAGTTCCTGGTGAAATTTTGATCTTTTTCGGCATTGCTTAAAAACAGTTAACAAGAAAGCGGTTCAATTGAATCGCTTTCTTGCTGATAAGTGTTAATTCGACAATAATAATCCTTCATTTCTAGAACATCAGCCGTAAGATCTTTCAGCGAAATCGGGATTTAGTCTATCCTTCTCCATTAAAAGTCCATTTCCCAACCATAGAAATAAAACTAAGTTTGACAAAAAAATAGGCTACTGTTTTTTTGAATTGCATGCTATATGACACAACCATCATTTAATAACAGGTATATCATTGCCATTTCTTTTATTTCTGCGTTAGGCGGTTACCTGTTTGGCTTTGACTTTGCTGTTATTTCCGGCGCATTACCCTTTCTGCAAAACCAATTTCAATTGGATACTTATTGGGAAGGATTTGCAACAGGGAGCCTGGCTCTTGGTGCAATTGTTGGCTGTCTTATTGCAGGTACTTTCTCTGATAAATATGGTCGGCGACCTGCATTGCTTTTAGCAGCTGCAGTGTTTTTCATTTCTTCATTGGCCATGGCTTTTTCGCCAGGAAGGGATTCTTTTATCTTCTTCCGGTTTTGTGCAGGCATAGGAGTGGGTATGGCTTCAGTTTTATCGCCCATGTATATTGCTGAAATATCACCTGCATCTATCAGAGGAAGAATGGTGGCTATTAATCAGCTCACAATTGTGATCGGTATTTTAATTACCAATCTTGTCAATTTCTATCTGCGCAATTTTGGTGAAGACGCATGGCGATGGATGTTTGGACTTGGTGCAATACCTGCATTGCTTTTTGTGATTGGTGCATGGTGGTTGCCCGAAAGCCCACGTTGGCTCTTAAGCAAGGGCAATGAAGCAAAAGCAAAAGATGTGTTAGGGAAAATTGGTAATGAGCTGTATGCGGAAGAAACAATGAGCAGTATTCAGCGCACTGTAGTTACACAAGAAAAAACTGGATATGGGCAGGTGTTTCAAAAAGCAGTATTGCCCGCAGTAATTATTGGTATTGGGCTGGCGGTGTTTCAGCAATTGTGTGGTATTAATGTGGTGTTTAATTACACTGCAAAAATTTTCGAAAGCATTGGTGCATCGCAAGACGATCAACTATTACAAACTGTATTCATTGGAGCAGTGAACCTCACATTTACACTCGTAGCAATGTTGCTGGTTGATAAGCTGGGCAGAAAACCATTGATGTTGATCGGTGCTGCAGGTCTTGCTGTGTTGTATATACTTGTTGCACAAATGCTCGGCAGTGGGTCTTCACAAGTGGCCTGGTATTTACTGGCAGCCATTGGTATTTATGCAATGACACTTGCGCCGGTAACATGGGTGTTGATCTCAGAAATATTTCCAAATAAAATAAGAGGTGCGGCTACATCTATTGCAGTTGTAAGTCTGTGGCTGGCTTATTTCATTCTCATTTTTACGTTCCCTGTTTTATTCAGCAAATTAAAAGATAATACTTTCTATATCTATTCAGCCATTTGTGTTTTAGGCTTAATCTTCATTTGGTTCAGAGTAAAAGAATCGAAGGGGAAATCATTGGAGCAAATGGAAGAAACATTTATAAGACATTAAACTAGTTACGAATGGAAGTAAGAGCGTGGCAGGAGTTAGTTGTAATTCCAACCTATAACACCGGCGAACCTGATAAGAACCCTATGTTTCTCGAAAAGAGGGTTTACCAAGGGAGCAGTGGTGCTGTGTATCCTCATGCAGTGATCGATAAGATCAGTGATGAAAAAGTAAACAAAACATACAAGGCTGTTTTTCTTGAAAATGAATATTTAAAGATCATGATCCTTCCCGAGTTGGGAGGTCGTATACAGATGGCGTTGGATAAAACCAACGATTATCATTTTGTTTATTATAACCAGGTGATCAAACCTGCGCTTGTAGGTTTAACCGGCCCTTGGATATCAGGTGGTATTGAATTTAACTGGCCGCAGCATCATCGTCCTTCTACATTTGCTCCTGTTGATTTTTGCATTAATGAAAATGTAGATGGAAGTAAAACCGTTTGGGTAAATGAAATAGAACAAATGTTTCATACTAAAGGAATGGCGGGTTTTACATTGTATCCTGACAAAGCCTATCTTGAAATAAAAGGCAAGTTATATAACCGCACTCCGGTGGCGCAAACGTTTTTATGGTGGGCCAACCCGGCTGTAGCAGTTGATGAACATTATCAATCTGTATTTCCGCCCGATGTAAATGCGGTTTACGATCATGGTAAACGAGACGTATCATCGTTCCCGATTGCCAACGGCACTTATTACAAAGTAGATTATTCGCCTGGCACTGATATTTCACGTTACAACAATATTCCTGTTCCAACATCATACATGGCTGTTAACTCTGCTTTTGATTTTGTTGGCGGATATAACCACGCAAAAAAAGCTGGCCTTTTGCATGTGGCCGATCATCATGTTTCACCGGGTAAAAAGCAATGGACATGGGGAAGTGGAGAATTTGGTAAAGCATGGGATAAACAATTGACAGATGAAGATGGCCCTTATTTTGAATTGATGACCGGGATGTTTACCGACAATCAACCCGACTTTAGTTGGATAATGCCCAATGAAGAACGCAATTTTTGTCAGTATTTCATGCCTTATAAAAATATCGGGTATGTAAAGAATGTAACGATTGATGCAGCCGTTAATCTTGAAGTGAATGAGCAAGAAGTATCAATTGATGTATATGTAACTGCTCCACGGAAGGATGTGGAAATTCGTTTGTTCCTGAGAAATGAATTAATCTTTAGTGCTGTAGTTAATTTGTCGCCCTTTAAAACGTTTGCAACAACAGTAGCTGTACCGGAAAAGTTTAAGGAAACAGAACTAAGAGTAGAAGTGGTTAGTAGCAACGAGCAAGAACTAGTCAGTTATGTTCCTGTTGTAAGAAAGGAAGATGCTGTTCCCGATCCTGCATCGGCAATAGGCGAACCTGCTTCTATCAAAAGCAATGAAGAATTGTTTCTTGCAGCTCAGCATTTAGAACAATACCGTCATGCTACTTATTCCCCTGTTGATTATTATGAAGAGGCGTTAAAGCGTGATCCATTTGACATACGCAATAACCAGGGATTAGGCAACTGGTATTATAAGAAAGCACAATACAAAAAGGCTGAAGCATATTTCAATGTCGCTATTCAGCGTATTACAAAGCATAATCCCAATCCATACGATGTAGAATTGTATTACAAGTTGGGCTTAACCTTGTTTGCTCAAAAGCGATATGATGAAGCGTACGATGCTTTTTATAAAACATACTGGAGCAACACCTGGCAGGATAATGGAGCATTATTTCTTGCAAGAATTGATTGCCGTCGAAAAAAGTATACAAGTGCTTTAGAGCATGCAAACAATTCGCTCAATAAAAATTATCATGGCTTTCATGCAAGACATATAAAGGCAGCATTGCTCCGTTTATTGAATCGTGATGAAGAAGCACTGGAGCTTACGCATGAAACATTGGCCATTGATCCCTTTCAGCTTGGAACAATCAATGAGCAATATTTGCTGCTGAAAAAAGCAGGAAAGCATGATGAAGCGGCGCTTTGTCTCCAAACCTTAATGGAACGGATGCGTGGGGCTGCAAACAATTTCATTGAAACGGCTTTGGATTACGCCAATGCGGGGCTGTATAAAGAAGCGATTGATCTGTTTACTCATATCAGTAGTAATTCCGAAAATCCGTATGTGTATTACTATCTTGCTTTTTTTCATTCCTGTATTGGAGAAATGAAAGAAGCGGAAAATTTTGCAGGTAAAGCTGCCCAACAGGCTGTCGGTACATTGTTCAGCAACCGGCTTGAAGATATTACCACATTGCAGTTTATTACGCAATTGTCAGCAAGCGATTACAAAGCTTGGTATTACCTGGGCAATATCTGGTACGACAAAAAGCAATATGCTGAGGCGATGCATGCATGGCAAACATCTATTCAGCTGTTTGATGGGTTTGCAACCGTTCACCGTAATATGGGTATTGCTTATTATAACAGGAACAATGATGCTCCTGCTGCAATTGCTGCTTATGAAAGGGCATTTGCACTTAACAAAACGGATGCACGTGTGTTGTTTGAACTCGATTATCTCTATAAGCGTACCAATAAAAAACCGGCAGACCGCTTAAGATTTCTTATGGAGAATGAACAACTGGTAAACAGCAGGGATGATCTGTTTCTTGAGTTTGTAACACTTCATAATCTGTTGGGTCTGCATCAGCAGGCAGTGGAATTATTAGCAGGGAGAAACTTTCATCCATGGGAGGGAGGCGAAGGGAAAGTATCGGGACAACATATTATTACTTACATTGAACTGGCAAAAAATGCAATCGCAAAAAGCAACTATAAAGAAGCCATTCAATTATTGAAAACCGCAGAGATCTATCCGTCGAACATTGGTGAAGGGAAATTGTATGGTTCAAGAGAAAATGATATACATTTCTGGATGGGCTGCGCATTTGATGCGTTGGGCGATAAAGCACAGGCAACTATTTATTTTGAGCTGGCAGCTGCCGGCGATGCAAATCCTGCACCTGCTGTTTTTTATAACGATCAGTCACCCGATAAAATAGCTTATCAGGCATTTGCTTTAATGCGCCTGAACCGGCATGCGGAAGCAGAAAAGTGTTTCAACAACTTAATTGCTTATGCCAGACAACATATAAACGACGAAGTAAAGATTGATTACTTTGCTGTGTCCTTACCTGATCTTGTAATTTTTGATGATGATTTGAAGAAACGTAATCGTATCCACTGTCTTTATATGGAAGGGCTGGGCTGTTTAGGTTTGCAGGAAGAGCAGAAAGCAAAGGACTGCTTTGAAAAAATGCTTGTGCTGGATGCCAGCCATCAGGGGGCTTCTATACATTTGCAGTTACTGTCAGGGGAGTTGTTTTTTTCAGTGTTGCTGAAAGAAACAATTGCTAAAGCTGACAAGATTCATTCATAATACAAATCTTACCTGACTGTATGCAGTATTTTCTCAGAGCTTGTTGTTTATTCATTGCACTTGGTGCATCGCAGTTGATTACAGCACAAACGTACACACCTTCACCGTCTAACCTTGCAGCAAGGGAAGAATTTCAGAACGATAAGTTTGGCATGTTCATTCATTGGGGTGCTTCCAGTGTATTGGGGCATGGCGAATGGGTCATGAATAACCGGAATATTAAAGTGAAGGACTATCAGCGCCTGATCAATATTTTTAACCCGCAAAATTTTGATGCTGCTAAATGGGTAGTGGTTGCAAAGTCTGCCGGCATGAAGTACATCACGTTTATTACCCGCCACCACGATGGTTTCAGCAACTGGGATACCAAACAAAGTGATTGGAAAATAACCAACACAAAGTATGAAAAGGATGCACTGAAGCAATTGGCTGATGAATGTCGCAAACAAGGAATCAAACTTTACTGTTATTATTCGTTGCTCGATTGGTATCGCACCGATTACCAATATGAAACTGGTAAAACGGGAAAAGGAACAGGCCGTACAGAAAAAAGCAATTGGGAAAGTTATATCCGTTTCATGAAAGCACAGCTAACTGAATTACTTACCAATTATGGTGAAATTGCAGGTATATGGTTTGATGGACATTGGGATCAGCTGGATAATGATGTAGATAAAAAATTAAAATCGAAAGTTGACTGGCACTATAATGAAATTTATGAACTCATTCATAAGCTGCAGCCGCAATGTATTATCAGTAACAATCATCATCTTGCTCCTATTGCAGGAGAAGATTTCCAGGCATTTGAAAAAGATCTGCCCGGTCATAATACAACAGGTTTTGGTGGACAGTCTGTATCTACACTTCCACTTGAAACATGTGAAACAATGAATGACAGCTGGGGTTTTAATATTACTGACCGCAACTATAAATCGACCAGGAGTTTAATTCAATACTTTGTTAGGGCGGCTTGTTACAACGCTAACTTTTTGTTGAACATCGGGCCAATGCCCGATGGTACTATTCAACCTGAGTTTACAGATACATTAGCTAAGATGGGGCAGTGGGTGAAAAAGTATGGTGAAACTATTTACGGAACAAGAGGTGCTGTAACAATCCCCAAAAAGTGGGGCGGGTTTACCCAAAAAGGGAATACTATTTATATGCACATCCTTGCAAATGAAGATGGAGAGAAATTCATTTTCATTCCTGAGTTAAAACAGAAAATACAAAAAGCTGTTTTGTATAATGGAAAGCAGGAAGTGAAATTTAAGCAGCAACCGGAAGGAACATTCATTTATCTTACAGGAACTGAATGGAATGATATTGATACCATCATTGAACTACAAGTGAAATAAAAGAAACGAATGATATGGAAAAGGCAAAGCTTTCAGCTTTACCTTTTTTATTTTTGCAGTGTTGTTAATCTCTTCTTTTAGCCCGGTATTTTACTGGCGACATGCCAATGAGTTTGGTAAACATACGTGTGAAA
>JAKFDY010000526.1:0-2455 GCA_036675885.1 Lacibacter sp.
GTAAGTAAAGCAAGTCCTCTGTTGTGCTGCTGAACACTTTATCTATTACTATAGGCATGAGAGTTGGAATTAAAGCAATAATGTTTTTTAAAATATCGTTGGTCGTGCTGTTCTGTGGTGGCACGGCAACTACAAGAGGATTTACTTCCGGTACATCAGGCATTGTTACAAAGTTTTTTTCTTACTCGTAATTGTTATAACTAAAACCACCAGGAGAGCTGCTACGGAAAATATTAGCAATGCTCCAAAACCATCCTTCATTAGCTTTTTTTTTTAGAAATGCTGTAAGGAAAATGGTTGGTGAAAGGGCTATAGTTGATGTTATGCTTGCATAGTATTTTAAACGGTCTGCAAGTCCATTGTACCCTCCGTTAATGCGGTAGGTTAGCCCTTTTATGTCGTTACTATCTGCATACGCATTCAAGTTGCGATCTTTCCAAAAATGCAATGCTGATAGAACGGCCCATTCTGGTTTTTCAAGGAGCTCCGGCGTTTTTAATAAACGCTCGTCGCCAAATATTTTTTTGGAAACCTTACCGTAGTTGTACCGGCCTGTGGTTTGGAAAATTCCACGGCCTCTGAACTTTACACCGTCGCCTTTGTAAATGTTGCCTAAATCCTTTCTGCCTTCATATGCTGCACCGCTTGCATATTCACGAAGGGTTCTAAACCCATCGGTTTCATGTGCAGCCTGGGCCATAAATGCAGCAATCCGGCCCGTTGTGGTAAGACCGAATTTTTCAGCATATTTCTTCAAATAAAAATCAACCTGTTCAAGTATTGTCTTGTTATGACCAGGAATAACTTTTTTGAACACTGCTAATGAATCTGCACTCATACTTTTTGCAATAGACGGTTAACTAATAAAATGATCACAACAGTTATCATAACTCCGAAACACAGTTTCACAAGTGATTGATTGTCCATTGTGATATTTACTTCCACTTTTGGCAACTCACCTTTGTTCCACAGGTTCGATAATAATCCGCTTTCCATTTTAGTTCTGTTTTGATTTGTAATAGTCCTGACTTAATTGTGCATTGTGAACAGAAGGGATCACGTTCAGAAACGGTTGCCATTGCCTTGCTTCAATCAGGTACTTGAACTTTTCTTCATTCACCTGGTTCGTTCCAATTGCTGCTATTACTTTTTTTTCAAATTCTGCATCAAAGTATCCGGTAACATCGCTTAACAATGCAACCTGCAGCTTTGCAACATTGGTTCCCTTGCTTCCTTGCTTTAATGGGAAACCGTCTTGCCCTGGCAACACAGTTGAACTTACACCGTTTGCAGATTGTGCAAGCAATTGCAAATCGGCGGGGGAGGCTTGCCCTTTTGAAAGATCATTAATAACCACTGTGTTACTTTCCCTGCTCTTCTTTTTACGTTTCAACCATACGTACACTGCAATAATTACTGCAACGATTATAAGTATGGTAATGAGAGTTTTCTTTTTCATGTCAGAACAGTTTATTTAAAAAGCCGAATGATGAACCTTCTGCAGCAGATGGAAGGGGAAATGTGGTATCAAAAAAGCGATTCGATACCAATGCCTGCAATTGAGGTTTGGTAACAGATGCGCTGCCAAATAAGTTTGTTGCTGCAGTTGCGGACTGATTACCAAACTTACCGTCAACACTTATTTTTGCAGCCAATTGAAACAGACGTACAAAATAGCCGGTTGCAGTTGTGTTTAACGGAAAGAAATTGCCTTGTGCATTGGTTGATCTTTGCGGACTTGCTGGCATTTTTTCCAATGGAACAATTACAGCAGAAAGATCGTTTTTATCAATAATGGTTTTCCCAAATGCAGTTTTAGTAGCTGCTTCTGTACCAGGGCCAAAAACACCATCAGGAGTTACACCAACATATATCTGCAATAATTTTACACGATCTCCTTTGCTACCTCTTTTTAACGGCCATGCATCATTAGCTACTGCAGTAGGTGTTGGTTTTGGAGTGGGGGTAGGTACGTAGTTTGGTTTATCATCGATAGTTGAATCATTGACGGTTCCATGTACAAAGACAGCATTCTTATTTTTACGAATAACATAAATCGCAAAAACAACGATAATGGCAATAACAATAATCAGTATCAGTATAGACTTTTTCACTGCAGTAAAGATTTATCTGTCTATGACAGGTTAGTTAATACGAATGGTTTTAATCGCTGCCTTTGACTTGTAGAAAACGAATCATCAACCATTTGCTTTAATGTTTTGAATGAAGATTTTTGTCTCCAAAGCTGTGAAACAAGTGCTGTTTCTCTTTGATCAACGAGCCTGTTCAATGCATTGATCCATGCTTCCTCATCCACATTGTAACCAAGCCAGTAATTTGTATAGCTGTTATACATATCTTCCACTACTTGCTTGCATACTTCAATGCGAGGCGCTGGAATGCCTGTTTTTTCAGCTACAATTACATCGCCCAACTCTTCACCTGCAGCTGTTGC
>JAKFDY010000527.1:0-5216 GCA_036675885.1 Lacibacter sp.
CCAGGCGCAACGTATTGAAATGTTTTTTGTCTTTTTCTTTTAAAGTATACAAGGTGTTGCCATTTGCATCCGATGTAAATCTTGTTTTATCGTTCGCACTGATCAACGTACCTACTTTTACACCCAATGCAAATTTTAAACTCTTGTTAGGTTGTGTTGGATCAACCATAAAACGCAATTCAACGGGTGCTTCAAGATAAACAGTAGCCAGTTTCATTGATTTGTATTTATTCAATGTGTCTTTTCCCTTGTGAGGAGCAAACTGGAATGAATTACTGTTAATGATGTTGAGGTTGCGGCCTGCATTTTTATCGAAATACATATTATCGGCACCAACACCCGCACCTAAACCAACACTGAAACGAGGATCGGTTTTAAAAGGGAAGTCGAAGGAGAAATAAGCATTCACAGTTCTTGCCAAACCTTTTGTAGCAATGCTGTCGGGTTTTTGCAACCAGGTGAGATAACCTATTTGAAAAATGAGATGATCTTTGGGACGGTTGCCAAGATTTACTTTCGACCAGTCTTTCTTTTTCTTCTTCTCTGTTTCCTGGGCCGACAATGAAAAGCCGGTAGCGAGGATGAGCGTAAACAGTATTAGTTTCTTCATAATTTGTAAAGAGGCAAATGTATTTGCTTATCGGTTAAGCAAAGGTTAAAGCCGTTTTTATGATAAAGCCGGAAAGACGGAAAGGCGAGAAGTAATCTTTAAGTTCAACTCATTTCCCGCCTTTCTGCCTTACCGGCATTTATTATTCGTGGATCCTGTAGGATTTGAATGCCGACGTTTTAGTCGGCACCAAGACTTGCTACGCAACGTCTTGGCCTACGACCTGATCTCTCTGAGCTTTGAAAAGCTACTTATTATTCGTGGATCCTGTAGGATTTGAACCTACGACCCTCTGATTATGAGTCAGATGCTCTAACCGACTGAGCTAAGGATCCGGCCTTTTGGGCGGGGGCAAAGATAGAAAAATCGATGTATCGTGCTGCTATAATTTCAAGAGATATTTTTTTGTTTAAAAAAGAAAGAAATTCTGCCAGTGATTTTTCATTTGCAACAGTCTTGTTTCTTTGCAGTATGCAACAAACAAAAGCGATCATATTCGATCTGGGCGGTGTATTACTCGATATTGATTTCAAGTTGAGCGAAAAAGCCTTTGCTGAGTTGGGTGTTACCAACTTCTCCGATTTTTTCAATCAGTTTCACAGCAATGATCTGTTCCGTAGATTGGAAACCGGAATGGATGATGCTTTGTTTTATAATGATCTGCGTACAGCAACCGGTTTGTCATTAAGTAATGAACAGATCAGGGATGCATGGAACGCACTGCTGCTCGATTTCAGACCCGAAAGTGTGGCTGTATTACCTCAGCTGAGAAATAAGTACGAATTGTATTTACTCAGCAATACCAATGAAATTCATTTGCAGGAATTTCAACGCAGGTATGAGGTTTGGAGACCAGGTCAGGTGTTTGATAATCTGTTTGATGCTGCTTATTACTCGCACCGCATCGGTCATCGTAAACCAAACGCATCAGCTTTTGAATATGTATTACAAAAGCATGGATTGAATGCAACTGAAACAATATTTATCGATGATAGTATCAATAATATTGAAGCAGCGCAGCAATTGGGTTTGCAAACAGTTCATTTGAAGACGGGAATGAAAGTGGAGGAACTGGGACTATAAAAAACAAAATCCAAAGCCCAATACCCAAGGCTAAAACCCAATCTACTTAATTGTTTCTTTTTTGTTCTTTGGATTTTGGACATTGGTTTTTGGTCCTTGTGCCTTATCATTTGACTTCTTCAAACTCAATATAATCACCTTCTTTTGGAGTAAGCGGCTGTTTTACCGGTTCGGGGCGTTGTGCCGCAGCCTGCTGCTGCTGTTGTTCCTGCATGCGTGTCTGAAATTCATTCATCTTGCTTTTCATATCACGTGCAGCCCTTGTTACAGGAATAACAAATCTGAAAATAAAACGGAACACAAAATAGATCAGGAGTCCGTAGAGTAAATAACGTAGTAACATGATGCTGCAAAGATAAAATAAACAGCTTCGCTTTGTGTGAAGATTCCCCTAAAGCTTGCCGCTGAATACAGGCTGAAAAAAATTTTTCCATTACCCTGTATTCTCTTACATTTGCGGTCGGATAAAAGAAACAGCGGAAGGGAACGGAAAACGTTCCCTTCTTTATTTTCCTTACATGAACTTAGAACAAAAGACAGAAAGCATCAGGCAAATGATGGAGGAAGTGATCAGCAACGATCCTGATTGTTTCCTGGTAGATGTAAAACTTAAACCGGGTAACAATATTCAGGTATTTGTTGATGCCGATGCCGGGTTACCCATCAGCCGCTGCATCCAGTATAACCGGGCTTTGTACAAACGAATTGAAGAAACAACACTTTTCAACGAAGGCGATTTTGCATTGGAAGTTTCTTCACCGGGTTTGGAAGAACCGTTGAAACTGAACCGGCAGTACAGCAAAAACATTGGCCGGCAAGTGGAAGTGATCATGAAAGATGGCCGCAAACTTGAGGGCAAATTGTTGGTGGCAGGCGAGCTGGAAGTAACGCTGGAAGAAACAAAAGGGAAAGGTAAAAAACAGGAAGTGATACAACACAACCTGGCTTATGCAGATATTAAATCAACTAAAATTCAAATTGTATTTAACTGATTACGGTTGCTGACAGTGAAAACAACCGGACTATTTAAAAAAAAGTGTTATGGCAAGTATCAATCTTATTGAGAGTTTCCAGGAGTTTAAGGATGCGGAAAATATCGACCGCCCCACGATGATGAAAGTGCTGGAAGATGTGTTTAAAACATTGCTTCGTAAGAAATATGGCAGTGACGATAACTTCGATGTGATCGTAAATACGGAGAAGGGTGATCTTGAGATCATGCGTCGTCGTACCATTGTAGAAGATGGGCAAGTGGAAGATCCGTTGGCGCAGATTGCCTATACAGATGCTGTAAAGCTCGAACCTGATTATGAAGTGGGTGAAGAGTTATATGAAGATGTAGATATTCATGATCTCGGCCATCGTGCTATTCTTGCTGCTAAGCAAACTCTGGCAAGCCGTATTGGCGACCTCAAGAAGAATGTGTTGGTGAAGAAATATTCAGACCGTATCGGTGAAATTCTGAGTGCAGAAGTTTACCAGGTGTGGAAGAAGGAAGTGTTGTTGCTCGATGAAGAAGGAAATGAATTATTGCTGCCAAAAAGTGAGCAAATACCACAGGATTATTTCAAAAAAGGTGAGAATATCCGTGCAGTGATCAAGAAAGTGGAATTAAAGAATAATGCACCTGTGATTATTTTGTCAAGAACCAGTCCGTTATTCCTTGCTAAATTGCTCGAAATTGAAGTTCCGGAGATCTTTGATGGTTTGATCGTTATCAGAAAAATTGTGCGTGAACCGGGAGAAAGAGCGAAAGTTGCAGTTGAAAGCTTCGATGATCGTATTGATCCGGTGGGTGCCTGCGTAGGTATGAAAGGTAGCCGTATCCATGGTATCGTTCGTGAACTGAAGAATGAAAATATTGATGTGATCAATTATACAGCGAATATAAACCTGCTTATCCAACGTTCATTAACACCTGCTAAGATCACGAGCATGGATATTGACCAGGATAGAAAACATGCAGAAGTTTATCTGAAACCCGACCAGGTTTCATTAGCAATTGGTAAGCGTGGTGTAAACATTAAACTTGCCTGCGAGTTAACCGGTTTTGAAATTGATGTTTATCGTGATACAGAAGAAGAAACCAACGAGTTTGATATTGACCTGGATGAATTTACAGATGAGATTGAAGGTTGGGTAATTGATGAGTTGAAACGCATTGGTTGCGATACTGCACGCAGTGTATTGGAATTAACAGCAGAAGAGTTAGAACGCCGTACAGATTTGGAGAAAGAAACAATTGCAGAAGTACGTCGGGTATTAAAAGAAGAGTTTGAAAAAGAGTAACTGTAAAAAGTTATTTAAGATAAGATTTATATAAACAATTAAACAAGATATTCCCTCGTACTGAGGTATGGCAAGGGAAGTTCATTATGTCAGAAAGTAATACACCACGTTTAATGGCCGCTGCCAAAGAATTCAATATTGGTAAGGACACCCTTATTGATTTTTTGGCCAACAAAGGCTTCAATAAAGACGATCTTAAGCCCACTGCAAAGCTTACGGACGGAATGTACCGTGCCTTGCAGGCAGAATTCTCATCTGATAAACTGGCGAAAGCAAAAAGTGATCAGATCGAAATTCCGAAGGGTGGTATGTCTGATTTGAAGAAGAAAAAAGAAGAAGAGGACATTTCGATCAGGAAGGAAGTAAAGAAGATTGTAAAAGAAGAACCAAAGGTTGAAGAAGTAAAACCGGTTGAGCCGCCGGTAGTGGTAGAACAACCACCTGTGGTAGTGGTGGCAGAAGTGCCAAAAGTTGAAGAGGTAGTAGTACAACCACAACCAGAGCCTGAAGTAACAAAAGTGGAAGCACCGGAAGTGGAAGGTCCAAAGATTATTACCAAGATCGATCTTGATAAAATCGATTCTTCTACAAGACCTAAGAAGATTGAAAAGAAAAAGAAAGAAGAGCCAAAAGAAGAAATTGTGGTTCCTGAAGTAAAAGAAGAGGCTGTGGCACCTGTTGCTGTTACCGAAGAAGTAGTAGCGGAAGAAGATGAAGAAGTGGTGATTGAAAACATTAAAGCCGATAAACTGGAAGGACCTAAAATCCTCGGTAAAATTGAACTTCCTGTTAATTCAGATACAAGACCTAAGCCTGTTATTACAGATAAGGATAAAGAAAAGCGTAAACGCAAACGTATCCCTATTGATAAGAAAGGCAGTCAACCTCCGCAAGGTGGTGGTCAGCAACAAGGCCAGGGTGGCCAGCAAGGTGGCGGTTTCCAAAACAGAGGTGGCCAGCAACAAGGTGGTGGTCAGCGCAGGGAAGGCGGATCAAGAATCGGACCTCCACAAAGAGCAGGTAACCGTCCTGCCATCACCCGTCGTGAAGACAAAGTGATCGATGCAAAAGAGATCCAGGAAAAACTTCGTGAAACACAAGCCAAACTTTCAGGCCAGGGTGGTCGTGGTAAGAGCTTAAAAGCTAAATACCGCAAACTCAAGCGTGATGAAATGGCTGATAATATGCCAGAAGGTGGCGAAGACAACAAGCTGCAGGTAACAGAATTTATCAG
>JAKFDY010000528.1:0-2106 GCA_036675885.1 Lacibacter sp.
GCTAACTGATATTGGCTGAGCCACACCGTTTCGTTTTCTAAACGAACATCAATTTTGGTGCCGCCGCCCGGCGTTTGGTAAATAAGGATTTCTGATTTATTATCCATTTAATTATCCAGTTTCACTTTGTTGGGTATATCATCCATCAGTTTTTTATAATCAGCAACGCCAACAACATTTCCATTATCGTCTTTGCCGATAAATATTACGCCGCCCTGTGTACCCGTAAAAATAGGCAATTAAATACTGCTGAAAGATTGCCATAACTAGCTAATTGGTCATGACTAATTGCATTTATGTCAGTTAGGTCTGATTTAAAATTAGAAATTAAGGTAAAGATCGGTAAGGGCTTTATATCGTCCTGTGTCTGCCTGTTTGAGTGTGTCTTTGATGTTGGCTTGTGAGAAAACAATTTTTTGTATTCATCCAAGTATACTTTCAAATGGATACGTGAATTTCTGTAAAGTATAATTCTTTGGTTTCCAATCCTACAAAACTGCTTTCACATTTGCGTGTACGTTAATCACCGCTTTCAGTGTCTCCACCTTTATTCGTTGTTGATAATATTAATTCTCTTAAAGTATAATTCAGGTAAAATAATTTTTGATTCGTGTTCTGCATTTTCCTTTTTCCAGTAAACAATGAAATTCACTTTTGCTTGCTTCAAGTGATAACCTTTTTGCTTTATTGTTTCAATCGTATTGTGAAACTGTTTTGAAAATTTCAAAACAGCTTGTCCTTTTGAGTTTGCGCATTCATCACCTTTTATTGTGAGAGTATCGCCGCTTATCAGCTGCGAAACAAGGTGTTGTCGGGTAATAAAATAATCTAACCAAACATCTTTGAAAGACAAGTGCATTACCAACTCACTTGGTGCTAAATGTGATTCTCTGTCTTCCACTCTCTCCAAATTTTCTGCTGAGATGTTGCTAAGATAATTCTCGTTTAAATGAATCGTCAAGTTGCGTTTTGCTCTTGTCATTGCAACATACAGTTGGCGTTTTGCTTCATCGGGTGAAGGGTTGAAATTTTCAAGCAAGATGAAAACATTATCAAACTCTCTTCCTTTTGCTTTATGAATGGTAGAAACAAATATTGTCTCACCGTTATCATTGTAGAAATCTTCAAGTTTTGATTCTCTTACAAAAACTTCTAAATCTGATTTGTATTTCTTTTTTGAATTGCTGTCTTCAAATTGTTTGATAAGGTTGTTACACACTTCCAACTTTGAACTCCGCTGAAACTTTTTCCCCATTTCGCTTTTTGCATTTGCCCAAACTTCATCACTGATTATTTTCACATCCTCACCCATGTTTATTTCATTCAGAAGGAAACGAACTTCTAAAAGATTTTGCAAGCTGAAACCCTCATTGCTTTGAATCAACTTTGCTTGCATTCCATTTTTCAAAAGCAAACCTGTAACCTGCAATGCTTCATCATTTGTCTTTGTAAGCACACAAGTAGTTCCTGCAAGTCCTGTTGAAAGTACGTCTTGCACCAATGGAGAAATAAGATTTCCGTTTTGATAACGCACCAGCTTTATATTCCCGTTATCAGTTTGTTTTGCAGCAATGGGAGTTTCTTTCAAACGGTGATGAATTTTTTTCACAAACCCGTTCGTGAATTCAACCAAGTTACTTTTGCTTCTGTAATTCTCTATGAGTTCATGTTTGGCTGCTTTCCTTTCTGTCATGAACTGTTCTAAATATTTTGAACTTGCTCCTCTGAATTCGTAAATATTTTGATCGTCATCTCCAACTGCAATTACTCTCATTTCTTCATTCTGTTCCATCAATGTATTTATCAAAGCAAATTCATCAGCGTTCATGTCTTGTGCTTCATCAATTACCAAAACAGTTTTTGTAATTCGGTTTGCTTCAACTTCTCCGTTCTTGATTTTCTCAATCGTGCTTTTCAAAATGGCATCTGATTTTTCCAAACTTCCAACCTTGCCCAACAAATCAAAACAGTAGGAATGAAAAGTTTTTATTTCAATATAATGGGCTGCGTTACCAATGAGTGAAAGCAATCGCTTTTTAAATTCTGTTGCTGCCGCTCTTGAAAAAGTTACCATGAGCAGTTGCTCATGTTTCACATCTTCCATCA
>JAKFDY010000529.1:0-10289 GCA_036675885.1 Lacibacter sp.
CCAAAGTGTGGTTGGAATACCCGGTACAGCATCCATCTTTAAACGGAAATGGTTCAAACCAACATCATGAATTACATCACGGCTGCCAATGATTAATTTCACGGGGCGGCCTTTTACGATGTACATGGTTTGTGTGGTTACCACATCATCAAAGTTTGTAGCATCAGCTTTCAGTTTCAGATCAGCATTGTCTTCCCATATCTGTCCAAACGGGTTGCTGTTTTCATCACTGATTACTTTAAAATATGTTTTACCGAATTGTTTGTCTTTACCGGGATAACGCATCATCCAGCCAAATTGCTTTCCAACAATCTCAACTTCCAATGCGCCTTTAGGAGCATCAGCTGTAATGCGGAACCAGAAACGCAAACCAAACACAACTAATACAGTTAAAAAGATTGCCGGTACAACTGTCCAGATCAACTCCAACTTATTATTATGCGGGAAGAAGAATGCTTTGCGGCCTTCTTTCTCCTGGTATTTCCAGGCAAAGTAGAACAACAGGAATTGTGTGATGATGAATACCAATCCGGTAACTGCAGTGGTGATCATGAACATTTCATCGAACTTTTCACCTTCAAGAGATGCAGAACCCTGTGGGAACAAGGTTGTTTTGTACAACAATTTATTGCAGTAGTACACACCAATAAAACCTACAATCATAAAACCAAGCAGCATAAAGCCGTTGATACGGTTGTTTTGTTTGCGTGATGTTTCTTCACCTTTTAATACACTCACATACTCGCTGGCCTTCGCAATCTGGAAGATAACAATGAACACCAGGACGGCGGCTGCAATGATCAGATATGTTGTAGTAGTCATAGCTTGCGCAAATTATTTATAGTTCGTCAATTCTTTTTTCTTTGTTCAATCATCAGGTATGGTGAATAATACTTTCTTTCACCAGCGGATGATTTTTCGGTAATAACGGTGCTTTTGTTAAGTGTTTTGCTGTAAGGTAAATCACCAGACCGAGAAAACCGGCACTCACACCCAAACTGTACACAAAATGACTGATAGAGTTTGAATCTTTACCTAATTCTTTCAACGGGCCAGGAGTAACCATTTGATAAAAGTCTAACCAGTGTCCGAAGATGATGATCACCGACATTAAAGTTACTACTGTATAGTTACGTTTTGATCCACGACGCATAAGAATGAGTAATGGTGCAAGGAAGTTGATGATCAAATTAAGCAGGAACATTGCTCTGAACGGACCATCACCTTTACCACCAAAACCTAAACGGTTAATAAAATATTCGGTTTCTTCAGGTTGGTTACTGTACCAGATCAACATGAACTGTGAGAACCAGAGATATGTCCAGAAGATGGAGAATGCAAACATGAACTTACCAATATCATGAATATGCTCTTCGTTCACAAATTCGAGATAACCATGATTTTTCAGGTACACCACAAACAACATGATCAATGATAAACCTGCAACCCATGAGCTTGCAAATGTGTACCAGCTATACATGGTGCTGAACCAATGTGCATCAATACTCATCAACCACATCCATGGCAACGTACTCAATACAGTTAAACCATAAGTAACGAGGAAGGCTGCAGAAATTTTTAGTGACTTCCAGTAAAAAGAACGGTCGCCCTGGCCTGCAAGATCTTCGGCCAATGAATTTTTACGATACCAGTTACGGAACCAGATCCATAAACCAACAGCGCCAATTGATAATACAGTATAGAAAACAGGATTTAAGAACCCGCTTTTTGCTTTTAATTTTTCATCAAGATGTGCTGCATCTTTCCAATGATAGATATGATGATCATCTGAAATCCATACATAAGCCAACAGGATAACAAGTGTAATTGGACCCAACACATTCAAACCACCAGAGATCGCTTCGGGTACACGACGGAACACCAATGGAAACCCTGCCTGTGCAAGTGTGGTAGCACTCACAAAGAAGAAGCTCGCTACTACTACCAATAACCAATAGATACTGTTTTGCATTAATGCCATCCAGAATTTGGTTGCACCATATGCTTCAGCTCCATGTTCTTCACCATGACCACCGGAGAATGGATGCAAAAATATAACGCCCAGTATGAGTGTTAACACACCCACACCCATCAATGCATAGCTCCATTTTTTTAATCCGCCCGGTATTTCAAATTGTTCTTTCAGTGCCATTGAACTTTGTTTATAGTTGAATGTTAGTTTGGTAATTCTTATTTCGACGCCTTGGTTGTATCTGCTGTAACAGGAGCAGTTGTTGTATCAGCAAATACAGCTACTGGTTTTGCTCCACCCGGTTGCATACTTTTTACATAATGAATGATCATCCAACGCTGTTTGGTACTTAATTGAGATGCATAACTGCCCATCAGGTTTCTACCATAAGTAACAGAATACATCATCTGACCTGCAGGCATGTTCTCATACTTCGCATCACCTACCAATGTAGCAGGTTTTGCAGGGTAAGGACCATCGCCACCTTTATACAAAGGACCATTGCCGTCTAATTTCTCACCATGACAAATACCACAGTTAACATTGTACAAACGCTTTGCTTCCGCCATATCTTTTCCATCCAATGATGGTAAAGGGTTTGCAATTTGTTTTGCTGCTACGTAATTAGATGTATCGCCTGCTTTGTCAATTGCCAATGGGAAATAAGCAACATCGCCACGTTTTACTGTACCGGCAACAGGTGTTGCATCGTAGTAAATATTTGCATCTTTTAAATTGCTGTGATCGGCATAAGTTTCTACTGCACGGCTGTAAGCCATATCGGGCATGTAGATTCTGCCTGTATCACGGCGTGGGCCGTTGTTGCAGGCTGCTGCTGCCAATACTACTGTAACCAATCCAATTGTAACAATCTGTGTTGAACGCATTTCAATATGTTTATGCTGTAACGATTTCTTCTTTTTCAAATGCTTTTCTTGTTTTGTCGTAACGACCAAGCCACCAACCTGTTTCCGCTTCTTTCTCAAATATTTCTACTGCACCTGCGCTTTGAAAGAAAGCTTTTACTTCTTCAATGTTTGTTTTTTCAGTGACTTCAATTGGCATTACAAACAGATCATCTGTTGCACGCAGGTGGAAATGATCTTTCCGCACAAACGGTGCCAGCTGGCAGAGGTAGCAGAACGTTAACACCATACCTACCGCAGCACACAAGACCGTTAACTCAAACACGATCGGAATAAATGCAGGTAAAGGCAAATGTGGTTTACCACCGATATTCATTGGCCAGTCTTTTGTAAACACCCAGCTCATAAATGTTAAGGCAGTTGTTGTACCTGTCATAGCATAAATAAAACCGGCAGTGTGTAAGCTGGTGTCACGCAAACCCATTGCATGATCTAAACCATGGATTGGGAAGGGCGTGTACACATCATGAATCTTGTAACCTGCCTTGCGTGTATTTTTCACCGCAGGGAACAGCGTTTTTTCATCATCAAAACAGCCAACTACGAATTTTTTTACAGACATATTTATTTTAGCTTTTAGCCTTTAGCTGTGAGCTGCCAGCTTGTGAACCTATTTACTACTTATCAACTTATTTACTTTAAGCTTTACTCTTTTACAGAGTTGGGCTTAATGTGCATGCACCTGTTCGTGTGCAAATTCTTCCACTGATTGGGCTTCAATTGGATCCATTTGTTCCTTGTAGCTTTCACCATTTTTCTTGAGAATATGTTTGATCTCAGCAATAGCAATTACCGGGAAGTATTTGGAGAAAAGGAAGTAACAGGTAAAGAATAAACCAAATGATCCGAGGTAGAAACCAACTTCCCAGATGGTAGGGCGATAGTACACCGACCAGGAAGAAGGCAGGTAATCACGGTAGAGCGATGATACGATGATCACAAAACGCTCGAACCACATACCAATGTTCACCACAATACTCATTAAGAAAGTAAAGGCGATGTTGCGGCGAAGTTTCTTCACCCAGAACAACTGCGGAGTAATTACGTTACAGGTCATCATCAACCAGTAGCTCCATCCGTAAGGACCGGCAATGCGGTATTTGAAGAAGATATCCTGCTCGTACTTCACAGCACTGTACCACGCCATGAACAACTCAGTTAAGTAAGCACAACCCACAATAGAACCGGTTAATACAATCACCTTGTTCATGTTTTCGATGTGGCTGATGGTGATATAATCTTCCAGGTTCATGATCTTACGTGTAACCAACATTAGTGTTTGCACCATGGCGAAACCTGAGAAGATGGCACCCGCAACGAAATATGGAGGAAAGATGGTTGTATGCCAACCGGGAATAACCGAAGTGGCAAAGTCAAAAGATACGATTGTGTGTACTGATAATACAAGTGGCGTACTCAAACCGGCTAACACAAGTGATAAACTTTCATGACGTTGCCAGTGTTTGGTTGAACCTGTCCATCCGAAAGAAGCAACACCATAAAATGCTTTTGCCCATTTCTTTTTAGCACGGTCACGAAGTGTAGCCAGATCAGGAAGCAAACCACTATACCAGAATAAAAGAGAAACTGTAAAGTAAGTAGAGATCGCAAATACGTCCCATAACAATGGTGAGTTGAAGTTCACCCATAAAGGACCACGTGTGTTAGGATAAGGCATTACAAAGAAGGCCATCCATACACGACCCATGTGCCAGATGGGGAACTGGCCCGCACAAATAACCGCAAAGATGGTCATGGCTTCTGCCGCACGGTTTACACCTGTTCTCCATCCCTGGCGGAAGAGTAACAAGATCGCAGAGATCAACGTACCGGCGTGACCAATACCTACCCACCATACGAAGTTGGTAATATCCCAACCCCATCCAATGGTTTTATTGAGGTTCCACATACCTGTACCGTACACCACCTCTTTGTAAAGGCTCACTACACCAAACAACAGGAGGGCCACCGAAATAATGAAACCGATCCACCACAAACGTGTGGGAGCAGCTTCCACCGGCTTACAAATATCCTCTGTAACATCGTGGTAGGTTTTGTGACCATCAACCAATGGTTCCCTAACCTGTGATTCGTACCTTAATAATGACATATTTCTGTTGCTTTAAAGCCCCACCTTCGTTTCCTCCCCAAAGGGAAGGAAGGCCAAGCCTTGTTTACTATTTCAACTTTTGGTTTTCACCTGTCAACTTCAATTGACCGATGACCTTTTATTTATTAATCCGATTCCTGTCTTCAAGCTCTCCACATAAGCAGGCCCGTGCCTTGCAAATCCCCTTTGGGGATTTAGGGGCTGCTATTAATGTGCTGCCTCAGGTGTTGCTGCTTCTTTTGCTTCTGAATGCGCTTCTCCGTGTCCGCCTTCTTCTTCGTTACCAACTGTACGGTCAGTGTTACGCAGTTTTGCCATGTAACTTACGTTTGGCAATACGTGCAGTTGCTCCAGTACATAGTAAGTACGGTTAGCAGCTTCAGTTGTACGCACTTTACGGATCGCACTTTCTTTATCATTCACATTACCAAACACGATAGCATTTGTAGGACAAGCCTGCTGACATGCAGTTTTAATATCGCTGTCAACCATTGGACGGCTGTCTTTTTTCGCAGTCAATTTAGCTTCCTGTAAACGTTGTACGCAGAAAGAACATTTTTCAATTACACCACGGCTACGAACAGTAACATCAGGATTCAACACCATACGTGTGAGATCTTCGTTCATATCCAATGTTACTTCGTTAATGCGACCGTAATCGATCAATGGTTGCTGGTTGTCTTTAAAACTATCAGCACCATTCCAATCGTGCCAGTTAAAGCGACGAACTTTATAAGGACAGTTGTTAGCACAATATCTTGTACCGATACAACGGTTATAGGTCATCTGGTTCAGACCTTCACTGCTGTGGTTGGTTGCTGCCACCGGACAAACGTTCTCACAAGGAGCGTTATCACAGTGTTGGCAAAGCATTGGCTGGAACACAACATCCGGGTTTTCCATATCACCGCTGAAATAACGATCGATACGTAACCAATGCATATCGTGATATTTCGCAACTTGATTTTTACCAACAACAGAAACGTTGTTCTCAGCACTACAAGCAACTACGCAGGCGCCACAACCATTACACAAGTTCAAGTCTAAACTCATGCCCCATTTGATACCTGGTTTATCATAAACCGGGTACATGGTTCCTTCAGCTTCAACTCCGTCGATACCACCGTAATCTTTCAATTCGGCCATACGTTCGTTGATGAAATGCTTCGGATCTTTTTTGAAGATAGCAAGACTGGTTTCTTTCACCACTTCCACACGGTTACCATAAGTACTGTGTGTCTGCATCTGCGCAATGTCATACATCTTATCTGTCTTCTCGATGGTTACATCGAAAGCAGCGTAATCGTATGTTTGTCCGTTAAAAGTTGCAAACGGATAAATATTTTTACCAACTCCTTTTGCTGCACGTCCAACTTTTTCACTGCGGCCATAACCGGTTGCAATGGCAATTGTATTTGCATTCATACCAGGGATGATGAGCAATGGAAGTTCAATTGGTTCTCTGCCCGCAACTGTAATTTTTAATACAGGCTTTGGAGGGTTAACTTCAAAATCATCATCAGCTACATAACCTAATTCTTCAGCGGTCTTTACTGAAATGATTGCATAGTTATCCCAGCATGCACGTGTAATAGGATCAGGCATTTCCTGTAACCATGGGTTGTTGGCCATTTTCCCATCACCAATACTTACTTTCTGGTAAATCACCAATTCATGCTTACCTGCCTTTTTTGCAGCGCTGAGTTTAGCAACTGCATCAGTTAGTGCAGCACCGTTAAATGCAGCACCTGCAACAACAGGAGCAGCCGGTTCAATTACACCATCCTGCAATGCTTTATCAAAAGCAGTTTGAGAGCCGAGTTTTGTAATCCAGTAATTCTTGAAGTATGTTTCGTAATCCGCAACAGTGCTGCCGCTCCATTTCAACAATGAAGTTGCAAATGCTCTTGTTTTAAATAACGGATGAATAGTTGGCTGAATGAAAGAGAGGTAACCTGCTTTTGCTTCAGCATCGCCCCAGCTTTCTAAATAATGATGATCAGGAAGAACATATTTACACTCAGCAGTTGTTTCATCTTCACGTTCGTTGAATGAAACAGTAAGTGCTACTTTCTTCCATGCCGCTACAAATTTCTTTGTGTCGTTGTAAGTATAAACAGGGTTTGCACCGAGCACCAATACAGCACCAACAAGATTTGCATTCATATCTGCAATCAGTTGTTCCATATCAGTATCAACCCCTTTACGATAGTTAACTGTTGTACCGAAGTTGACTGTTTTACCTAATGCACCAATTTGTGCGTTGATAGCATTTACTAATATTTGAGCATTTACATTATTGCTGCGGCTTACCACTAAGGCGTTACCCCCGGCAGCCAATAATTCTTTTGCAGCAGCATCAATACCTGCAGCTAAACGCTTATCAGTAATAGCAGGAGCTGTAACAGCGCCGCCAACTTTTGCATATAAGTTTAATAATACTGCACCCAGTTCACTCGGACGGTGTGTATAACGCTCATCGGCACTTGCACCAGTCATGCTGTACATCGCTTCAAACTGGAAGTGACGGCTCATGGTTGGGTTCTTCTCATCGATCTTGCGACCTGTAGCATATTGCTTGGCAAATTCAACAGGGCTCAACCATGTTCCAAGAAAATCGGCACCAAAACTTACAATCACTTTTGCCTGGTCGAAATGATAAGAAGGAATTGCACGCTGTCCAAATGATGCTTCGTTCGCCTGCAACATACCGCTGTAAGAAACAGCATCATAAGTTACATGCTTAAACGTTGGATATTTTGCTTTGAATTCTTCAATTACTGCAGCAACAGAAGGAGAATTCAATGTAGAACTTAATAAAACAATTTGTTTGCTTCCAACAGTTGCCAAAGCAGCGGCGATCTTTTTATCTACTGCTTCGTAAGTTGGAGCTTCTTTAAAACCATCACCTGCTTTTTCCATTGGGTAACGAACACGGGCAGTATCATACAAACTAAGTACAGATGCCTGCACACGTTGTGAAGTACCTCCTTTGGTAAAGCCCATTTCGTTTCCTTCCAATTTAATAGGACGACCGTCTCTTACTTTCGCTAATACCGGCACCACATCACCATCTTGTATAAAAGTAGTGGCATAGTAATTCGCAACGCCGGGAACAATATCAGCAGGTTTGTTGAGAAAAGGAATGGCCTTTTTTACGGGAATTTCACAACTGGCAGCCAATGTAGCGGCAGCCGTGCTGAAACCGAGATACTTTAAGAAATCACGGCGTGGCGTTTTGGCTCCGTTATCATCCATCTCAAACGGGAGTTCTTCTTTAAACTCGTTCTCCGCATCGTTGATGTATGCCTTCGTGTTGTTCAGCTCTCCGAAACTTTGCCAATATTTTTTCTTGCTCATATGCTTGGTAGATAGCTAATTTGAAAATTTGTCCTTCGACTTCGCTCAGGATTAAAAATCAGACTCCGATTATTAATAGTGACATTTTTGACATTCAGTACCGCCGATCTTTTCAACGGTTACACTATCCATTTTGCCGTTCTTGATATCGTTGTGGAATTTCTCGTACATGCTGTAAAAGCCGTTTTCCTGAAACTTCACTTTTGTTTCACGGTGACAGTTAATACACCAGCCCATGCTCAAATTGCTGAACTGGTAAACTTCACCCATGTTCTGAATTTCACCATGACAGGTTTGACATTGTACGCCACCTGCTTTTGTATGCTGTGAGTGATTGAAGTATACATGGTCGGGCAGGCTATGGATCTTGATCCACTCGATTGGTTTGCCTTTACCAGTGTATTTATTTGCGGCGGGATCCCATCCTGCGTATTGATATAACTTCTGAATTTCTGCTGTACCGTTTACTTCTGAACCATCTTCACGAATAATCTTTTCGCCTTTGTATTCGTTGATAGCCATGTGACAGTTCATACACACATTCACACTTGGAATGTTCGCATGTTTGCCTTCCATTGCACTACCATGGCAATACAAACAGTTTACCTGGTTGATACCTGCGTGTACTTTATGCGAATAATAAATTGGTTGTTCCGGTTGATAATTTGTCTGGCGACCTAAACCAATTGCACCTTGTGCAAAGAAATAACCTGCAACAATAAAGAAGAGGATGGTCAATGTTGACATGTAGGCCTTATTTTTCCAGAAAGCAACCGGCTCACCACGTACCACACCTTCTTTCTCATCGGTTAATTTTTTCAGGTTTGCGTTGATCTGTAATAAGATAAGGGTAACAATCGCTAATACCAGTGCAAGGATACCAAAAAGGAGAGAATTATCTTCAGAAGGTGCATCTGCTGTTGCTGCTCCTGGAGTTGCGCCAGGCGCTGGTTTAGATGCTTCAGCATTGATATAAGTAATGATCGTGCCCGGAGGAATACCCACCTGGTGAAAAAACCCGCCTCTGCGCACTTCAGTTACCAGTACACCAGCTCTCAGATTAAGGCGTTCCTTGAGGTCGGCACTAAGGGGAGACATGGTTGCACCGAGCTTATTATATATCTCTCTGAGGGAATCGCCAGCCAAGGCTGTTGATGTTTCCTCCCCTTTCAGAGTCACTGAGGCATCCCTCACCTTGCCGTTGCGTAAGTAACTCAGTTTAATCTTATCGCCGGGGCGGTGCCGCGCGATGCGTTCTGAAAACTCCGCAGACGAAAATATTTCTATTCCGTCTATCTTTTGGATAATATCACCTTCCTCCAAACCAGCAGATGCGGCAGCGCTGCCTTCCTGAATGCCGGTCACGAACACTCCTCTGACGGAACCGGGGGTTATTCCTTGTTGCTTCAAATACTGATCTTCAACAGACGGAGCAGGAAAAGAAACTCCCAACATTCCGCGTTTAACGGTTCCGAATTCTTTTAAATCCTGAAGGATCTTATTTACAAGAGAAACCGGGATAGCAAAAGCATAACCCGCATAACTCCCGGTCATGGAGGCGATGGCTGTGTTGATACCTATCAGTTCACCACGAAGGTTGACCAGCGCCCCGCCACTATTGCCCGGGTTAATGGCCGCATCGGTTTGTATGAAGGACTCAATTGCCGACGACTGCCCAGCAGGGTTACCCTCCGAGCTGTTTATTATCCCAATGCTCCTTCCCTTGGCGCTCACTATACCTGCAGTAACGGTTGTGTTAAGAGAGAACGGATATCCTATGGCCAAAACCCATTCGCCAACCTGTACGCTATCGGAGTTTCCCATTTTTACAACAGGAAGTCCTTTGGCCTTTACTTTCAACAAAGCCAGGTCAGTATTTTGATCTCTTCCTACCAATTCTGCAGTAAAGCTTCTTCGGTCA
>JAKFDY010000530.1:0-2409 GCA_036675885.1 Lacibacter sp.
CTTTCGTAAAAACCTGAATGATAAATCAACGCTTTTTCACAGCTTAGTAAACAATATGATGAACCAAAAACCAGTTTTAATTCACCAATTAAATCAGGGGTAATTTAAAGCCCATTTCTAAAACGAATACTGCTCCGGCAGCCTTTACTATTTCAAAAACAGAACATGGGTTTTCATTTGTAACTCTTTCGTGTAACTTATCTTCTGATGCAGATGGTGATACCTTAACTTATTATTTGTCCAGGAATGGCAATGTATTGGGTAGTATCACAAAAAATCCGTTGGGCAATTTTACATATGTGGTAAGACCTTTGGCATCATCAACAACATACAACTTAGGAATTGTGGCCGTGGATCAGTTTGGCGCACAAACAACCAGCAATATCATCAATGTAACAACCAATGTAGCTCCTGAAAACAATTTCATCATCAGTGCAAAGCCTGGTAGTGATGTGATTGTTGAGTGGGTGGCCAATTCACAACAACGGTTCGATATATCGGCTTCTGATTATGAAGTTGACGGGGTAAAACAAAGCTTATACTATGTACAAACCAATTTATTGGATCTTCCGAATGACCAACTGTATGTGAAATTGTATATTCCTCTCTCTAAATTCCCACAGAATAAAATTTCGTCGTTAAAAATAAACTTAGTTTGGGGACAACACGAATCGGCCACACAAAGCCAAACGAATAATGTCGCAGTATTTAATTATACAGCTACACCGGCAACAGTCTCTGACGCAAGAATAAAATTTTATAGTAACAGTGGCACAGGCGATGTGCTGATGCATTTTACTAATGATGTTATAAGTGCCTATACCGATTGGACAATTGAACAAATTAAACTCGGTGATGCAGTAACCACAGGATCTGCTACTGTGGCAAGCGCTGGCCCTTCAACCGTATATAGGGTGAGTAGTGCTTTCTCCGAAAAGGAGTTTAATTATCTTAAAAATTATTCTACAGGGTATATTATCATAAAGGATAGCGGCGGGTATCACCGTCTTCCTTTCACTTATACGGTTCAATAAATAATAAAGTAAATCTCATTACAAAC
This sequence comes from Lacibacter sp., assembly GCA_036675885.1. Classification (GTDB taxonomy): domain Bacteria; phylum Bacteroidota; class Bacteroidia; order Chitinophagales; family Chitinophagaceae; genus Lacibacter. The sequence goes on from JAKFDY010000530.1 coordinate 1,061, forward strand.
TCCGGAACAACCGGAGTTTTTTGTTGCTATTACACCAATGGTTTCAAGCAAGGAAGAAAAAAGCAGCTTCTGTACTTATTTTTTTACTTTTGGGTATGCGTAAAACCTTCGAAATTTTCTGGAACAGCCTCCTGTTTGCCATGCAGGAGTTACGGAAGAATAAACTCCGGACTTTTTTAAGCCTGATGGGTATTACGTTCGGTATTTTTTGCATCATCAGTGTTATGGCTACGGTGGGCAGTCTTGAAAGCAGTATTAAAAACGAGTTTAAGTCATTTGGAAATAATACTATTTATGTACAAAAATGGCCTTGGGGTGGTGGTGGCGAATATCCCTGGTGGAAGTATGTGAACCGGCCTAATACCAAGTTTAAAGAAATGGCTCCGGTAAAACAACGGATGTCGCTGGCAGGCAATGTGGCCTATACTTATTTTAATGCTTCCGCAATTGATTATAAAGATATATCACTTCCCTCTGTGAATTGGTATGGCGTAACGGAGGAATTTAACCTGATACAACCAGTTGAAATAGGAGGGGGACGTTATCTTTCTTCAAATGAATTTGAATATGGTACGGCAAGTGTGGTGATGGGATATAATGTTGCCGAAAAATTGTTTGAGAAAGCAGAGTATGCTTTGGGGAAAAATGTGGAGATAAAAGGTCGTAAAGTAAATGTGGTTGGTATTGTAAAAAAGCAAGGTCAAAACCTGCTTGGTGGTTGGGATTTTGATAACGTAATTATCATTCCTTACCGTTTTGCAAGCCAGATTGGAAACGAAAGCCGCAGTGATGGTTTTATGATTGTGAAAGGGAAGGAGAATGTTCCAACTGATGATATGAAGAACGAATTACGTGGTGTAATGCGTAGTGTGCGTAAACTCAATCCGAAACAGGAAGATAATTTTGCATTGAATGATGTGAGCAGCGGTGCCACACAGATATCTGCGATTTTTAGTGGTATGACGATTGGCGGTATTGCCATCACAATCCTGTCATTTATTGTGGGCATTTTTGGTGTCGCCAATATTATGTTTGTAACTGTTCGTGAACGTACAAGCATTATTGGTTTGAAAAAAGCAATTGGTGCCAAACGCAGAACTATTCTTGCTGAGTTCCTGATGGAAAGTGCATTCCTTTGTGTGCTGGGTGGCATCATTGGATTAGCGCTTGTATTTGGATTAACCTTTATTCTTTCAGCCGTATTTAAATTCAAAGTGTTTATCTCTATCGGTTTATTTCTCGGTGCTGTTGCTGTTTGTATTCTTACGGGTATATTGGCCGGTATTATTCCTGCATTTATTGCTGCTAAGATGGATCCGGTGGTGGCGATAAGAAGTAAGTAAGAAACC
>JAKFDY010000531.1:0-10487 GCA_036675885.1 Lacibacter sp.
TAAAGAAAGAAAGCTCACCCACATGTGGCTCACTTACTGTTTTGTAAACAAAAATGCAGCCGGGGCCGTTTTCGTCGCAGGGTAATGTTGATCCTGCTTTTGTTTTTTGCGGAGGCATTTCATTGGCACTCGGGCATACATTATCAATAAAGCCCATCAACCTGCCACTGCCCATGTTGCGTTCTGCAGATAAACAGAATAATGGAAACAGATCATGATGAATCATTGCTTTTTTCATTCCTGCTTTTATCTCATCTTCATCCAGTTCACCTTTATCAAAATATTTCTCCATTAATGTTTCATCATTACCTGCAACGGCTTCAATTAATTCTTTATGTAAATTATCGGCTCTCTCTTTTTCATCATCCGGTATAGGTAATTTTTCCGGCTTGCCTCCTGCATCTTTAAACTTATACATGGTCATGCGCAGCACATCAATAATTTCATGAAAACCTGCGCCCTGTTGTCGTGGGTATTGCACCACTGTAATATTACTGCCAAAATGAGCTTTGGCTTCGGCAACCGTCTTGTCGAAATCGGCTGTTTCTTCATCGAGTTTATTCACCGCAAAGATCATGGGTGTTTTAAACTGCTCTGTGTACTCCCAGATAATATCTGTACCAACTTCCACTCCACGGGAAGCATTCAGCAACATTACGCCGGTATCGGCTACACGTAATGCGCTGATCACTTCACCAACAAAATCATCATAACCCGGCGTATCAATAATATTGATCTTATAGCCACGCCATTTGCTGTGTAAAAGTTTTGAAAAAACGGAGTTGCCTCTTTCCTGTTCAAGTTCATGATAATCGGCAACAGTATTACGTTCTGCAACTGTGCCTCTGCGGTTAATAATGCCTGCTTCGTATAACATGCATTCCGCTAATGTTGTCTTACCGGAGCCAGCGTGGCCCAGCAAGACAATGTTTTTTACGTGTGAGGTATCAAAGTCTGCCATAACATTCATTTTTTAAAATGTAAACAATCACCTGCTTACATGGGCATGTAAGTACAAGCGTTACCGTACAGGGAACAGATAGAATTTGAATGGGTGGCTGTGAATGTCTTTGATAGATATAGTAACGGCAATTGTTCTTATGCCTTAGCGACGAAATTTCTGAAATCGCTTCTTAGTTCATTTAACGTATGTTCCAGTATTTCGTATTGACCATGCAGTTCTTCATGTTCCTGCATTGCTGCTTCTGAAGGGTGACCGCTTGCCGGGTCTTTTTCTACCTGCAATCGACGGTCGTGATTTTTGATGGCCTGTTTCAGATCGTGGATGTTGATCTGTTGAATGTAAAACTGGTTGTGATAGTGTTCCACTTCGGTAAGGACTTCCTTGTCTTTTTCTCCGCTTGCCATGAGTTGAAGCTGATCTCTCAGTTGACTCATTTCATTACGGTAGGAACGCAAATGCTCCCTCCAGGAGCTGCATTCCCTGTTAAGCTGTGTTGTGTCTGTTGAAACCATGGGAAACAGTTTTAATAGTGAATAAATAAAAATATCATCAAAGAGCTACTTAAATTTAGACAATACATCCGATAAAACCTATAAAAAAACTAATGATTTACGCACAAAAAGAAAACAGCATTTATGCATAAATAACCGTTTGGAACGTTAATTTAGCACTCAATTAATTTCTATGAAACCAAACTGCTTACTAACCGCTCTTGCGCTGATGTGCATCATCAGTCTGCATGCCCAGGATCAGCAACTGAAAAAGCCTGAACTTATTTCGTACAACATCAGTTTTTCAGACTACAGTTTTCCGAAACTCATCAGTGACTCAACAGCCAGTAAAGCTTTCAACCAAGGCGATTGGTATAAGCCAGGCAACAAATCGTTTGGCTTTGGCCTAAGCTACTGGCGTGGGCTCACACAGAAGATAGATGCCTCAGGTACTATTACCGGAACGTTCTCCAACTTTCCTGCCAACTTCGTAAAAGATGATTCGATAGGACAGGCAAAGTTCAGCACACAACTCAATGCTTTACTGCATGTAAGAGCTTTTAAAGACAAGGCCCCGGTTAATCCATTTTTAACAGCAGGTTTAGGAGTTGGTTACTTTCCGGGCAAGATTGCTGCCTATGCACCATTAGGAGTTGGCTTGCAATTCCGTTTTAAAGCAGGATCATATTTCTTCGTGCAGGCACAGTGGCGCAAGAAATTAACGGATGGCATTAATAACGATTACCTGCATTACAGTTTCAGCTTTGCGCAGCAGAGTCCATTCGACAGAAAGAAAAGAGTTGAAGAAGTTCCTGTTGTAATTCCGGTTGAACCCGTTTTACCTCCCGATGCTGATGGTGATGGCTTTGCAGATGCAAATGATAAATGCCCTGATGTAAAAGGAACGCTCAATGGCTGTCCTGATACTGATGGCGATGGTATAACAGATAAAGACGACCAATGCCCGAACGATAAAGGTACATTGAATGGTTGCCCCGACAGTGATAATGATGGCGTGGCCGATAAAGATGACAAGTGTAAAGATGTGGCCGGACTTGCCCGCTACAATGGTTGTTTAATTCCTGATACAGACAATGATGGCGTGAATGATGAAGAAGATAAATGTCCGAATGAGGCAGGTGTTACCGCTAACAGTGGTTGCCCCGAAATAAAACAGGAGATCAAACAGAAAATAGAATTTGCAGCAAAGAATATTCTCTTCCAGTTTGCAAGCGATGTTATTTTGAAGCCATCATTTGCTTCTTTAAACGAAGTGGTGAAAGTATTACAGGATAATCCTTCTTTAAAACTGAGCATTGAAGCGCATGCTGATAACGTTGGAACGCCTGAGCGTAATTTGTATTGGAGCGAACGCAGGGCCAAAGCTGTTGCCGATTACTTTATTGCTAAAGGCATAGCTGCTGAACGCATCAACTACAAAGGTTATGGTGATACTAAACCGGTTGCTGATAACAAAACAGCAAAAGGCCGTGCATTAAACAGAAGAGTAGAAATGAAAGTTGATTATTGATTGAGCAGTAAACATAAAAAAGAGCGGAGACAATATCTCCGCTCTTTTTATTGCTACGATTATTTAGAGTCTGTAATTACAATTTCGTTTCTTCTTCAAATAATATTTTCTAACTTACTCAATCAAGCCTTTTATTTTTTGCTAAAACTTTCCATTATGAGCACCAGGTTTTTTACACTAATCATTTCTACATTTTTTCTTTTTGCCTGTACCAAACAGGTGCAAACTGATTTGCTGACTGAAGAAATAAATTCAAAGTCAGATAATACTATTTCCAACGCCAAAGCTCCTGCAGCACCTCCCTCTGTAGTAACCTATTTAACCGGCGATGCAGCAGATGTAAATACTACTGCCATTGGTGGATTATTGCTGATGGGCGGAAGTACCGATGTGGATGCAGCAATCAGTTGGTTTTTGCAAAGAGCCGGTGGCGGTGATGTGGTAGTGATCCGCTCTACAGGAGCCGACGGGTATAACCAGTATATGTATGATATGGTTTCTGTAAATTCTGTAGAAACAATTATGATCGACAGCAGGGCAAAGGCCGATCTTACATCTGTAGCACAAAAAATACGTAATGCCGAAGCGTTGTTTATTGCTGGTGGCGATCAATGGGATTATGTAAACTACTGGAAGAATACAGCAACAGAAGATGCAATAAATTATCTGTTAAATACGAAACATGTAACAGTGGGTGGCACCAGTGCCGGGCTTGCTATTTTAGGAGCAGCGTATTTCAGTGCACAGAACGGCAGCATCACATCAGCCCAGGCATTAGGCAATCCTTATCACCGGGCAGCATCGCTTGGCAGTAATGATTTTGTTTCTGCCCCAAATATGCAAAACACAATTACTGATTCTCACTATTCGCAAAGAGACCGACAGGGAAGGCATATCACTTTTATGGCACGCCTCATGAAAGACTTTGCATACACAACTGTAAAAGGAATTGGTGTGGACGAAGAAACAGCAGTATGCATAAATGAAAACGGAATTGGAAATGTAGTTGGCAATAACAGCGCATACTTTTTAAAGAATACAAATCTTGGCGCTGAAACATGCGTGAGTAAAAAAGCACTCACCTGGAACCGTGGCGCAACTGCTGTTAGTGCCTACAAAATTACTGGCAGAGCAACAGGTAACGGAAGTTTTAATGCAACTAACTGGACATTCAGCGGCGGCACATCATTTTATTATTATGTTGATAATGGGCTGCTGTTTTAAAACTGATGTGTTAACACTTTTTCTTAGTATGCCTGCTGATAGTTGAAGTTGAGAATTTGAATAAAATCAAAATGTCCCTTGCAGAAGACGTTGCTGTAAGCAGGCTATTCAGGATGCGAATAAAACATATCACCGGTTAAATACAAGAGTCCTACAGGTATATTGGTCGCAAAGTTTGAAATAACAGAACTTTTTATACACTGTCCAACCTTTTTATTTTTTGTTGCCAGAATGTAGAAAGGTAATTCGATGATTATATTAGAAACAGTAAATATGAAAGCTCCTGTTATAAAGAGCGATTTTTTTACAACTCCGTTGGTAAATCCAAACCACTGGTCATGAAAATAATATTGAATAATGTGATTTGTAAAATAAACACTCAGGAATAATGAAGTTAGTCCAGATGCTGCTATTAGTAAAAAGGAAACATTTGTCTTACTTATTTTTGTCAGTGCGAGGTAGTCAACAACAATAAAAACTGTGTTGATAAAAATAATGTGAAAGAAGGCTAAAATCGTAATCTCCATTTTATATAACAATATTGAATAGATGGCTTCGTCACGGTTGGCAACAGAACAGAAACCTGCCAGACAAAAAAAAATATAAACCCGACATACTTAGCCTATTGGGGTTATTCTAAAACTTCAGCACCACTCCTATCCCTTCATTAGTAAGTTTCAGTTTCAGTTCCTTAACTCCGGCAGATGGGTTTGAAGTTAGCCCTGAATTGTATTTTACCACCGCTGATTTTGCTTTCTTTTTAGCACTTATGCTTAAAGGAATAGAAATCGCTGTTAACCCCGCACCCACGCCAGCCATTGCCCAATTAGGTTTTCCGCCACCAATTGCTGTTCCGATTGGCCATCCGATTAAGAACCCTCCGGCATATCCCAATATTGAAGAAAATGTTGTTACCGACCTTGCGGATTTTATATCCTTATAAGCTTCGTTATTAACTTCCAGCACAGTCTGCAGTTGATTCATATTTAATTGCCGGTCATTTTTATAGAATTGATAACCTCCGAATTTTTTTATTATCAGAATACTATCAGATGAAGTTTTTGTGTTTGTATTTTGTGCCGTAGATGCAGTAACAGTTGTAATGAGTACAGCAATCAGTAACAGTATTCTTTGCATTGTTTCTGGTTTGTGTGGGTATAACTTTTGAAAATTGTTTGAATGGAAGTTGGTAGCTGGTTTTTCACTCCACGTTTTCAAGTTCAATTACAGTCTTAGTTCCATCAATGTTTACATAGTCAAGTTTTACGAAGCCATATTGGCTATTAAAATATGAAATCAATTTTGTTTGTCCTAAATTACTTTTTGCTGTCCCTGTAATTACAAAACATTCAATATCTCCAAGTTTAGTTTGCAACGATACCTTATCAATAATTTCATAGTTATAGATATTCTCATTTGAGCCTTCCCAGGTTAACCATCTTTTGTCTGCCCAATGATTTCCGAATTTTAATTTCCAATTCCATTTGTTTCCAATTTTTAAGGGCTCTTTTATATATGGAAATGGATTTATTTCCAATATTTTAAAAAAACCTGATCTTGGCGGATGCATCCAGGTATTTTTTTCATTTTCTATTACTCCCGTCATTTCACTATTCCAAAATTCTACGTTACTTAATTTGAAGTTATAAGTAACAACCGTTTGATTGTAGCCGGGTAAATATTGAATAAACGGGCTTAATCCTGAATTTACTGACAATATTATTTGAGAAACAGAATTAGGGTCCTGTTTGTCCATTTTTTCAAACGTCCAATCATTTGTATTTTGATTATTCGGATCACCTTTTGTCATTAAATATTTTGTTCCTGCCTTGTCGGAATAATAATAACTGAATGTAAATTTCTTCCCAACTTTATAGATTTTATTATTTTGATTGTACCTGTTCTCATCAATATTTGATGAGTCAAATTTTTCAACGGTTATACCATCATTGTCTGTTTCAAATTTCTCAATACTGCTTTGTGCTTTGCCATACAGCATTGTAAAGCACAAAAAGGTTAATGCTATAAACTTTATCATAATAATTGCAGGGTTCGTTAAGTTTTTCACCAGCGTTAAGGCATTGGCGATGTGGTGACCTTCGTGATACGTCAGCTTAAATTTAGTGAATAAGTTGAATAACATTCATTTGTTCAGCGGCTTCCTTTGCTGATAAACAACTCTAATTTTGCGAAGAAATCATTGAGCATAAATGCCACGTCTAACTTGGTATACACTCTAATGCTGCGTCCTGTTTCACTGTCATCATACTGTCCTTGCCTGTTGATTTTGGGAGCCGTCTTTTTTTGATAAGTGCTCGATGCAGGATCGGGCTCAAAATAGGTTTGCAAAGCTGTTAGTAAAACCAATGGACTGTCGCCCAAAATATAAGTTTCTCCCACACTCCCCATTTTTTTCATCAGTTGAAGCAATTCCCTGTAAAGGTAATTACCAATGTTCCCCTTTGATTTTATGTTCAACAACAACTGCGAATGGGATATTACAGCTTGCCGGTAAGCATCTCTTGGCACCTGCCATAGAGCAACTGTTGATTGATTGAAAACCACCCGGGCTGCTGCAATATCAATATTAAGATTATACTCAATCCCGGAAGCATTGGGAGGAGGGAATGCAAGATCGGGATATTCAGCGCCACCAATCCAAATCAATGTAAACTTCTCTGCAATGGCCGGATTTGTGAGCAATGCAGAAGCAACTTCGGTTAGTCCTGCACCGCAAAGAATGTATAACGGAAGTTTAGTGTCGGTTCGTAACGCTTCCTGAATAATAAAGTTTACGGCTTCACTTTTTACCGGCGTGGAATCGTTTGGCATTGCAAGGTTTGAACCGGCTAAAACAGGAATACTGTTTTGCATGTTCAAAAGTTTCAACACTTCTTTCGCTTTCTTTGCTGCATTTTGTGCTTGCTTTTCTGATGGGTCGATAAAATCCTTAACAGATAAATGCGAACCAATAATTCCTCTTGTTTCTACTGATGGCGACAGCAACAGATGTGTGAGTTGAAACAGACCGTCGGGGTCGCCACTAAAATCATTGTCTATTATCACCCGCATTCTTTTTGTAACAGTTACATTACCGGAAGTACTTTGACATATAGCTGAAGTACCCATCGCCAACAAAGCGATCAGAAAAGCAAATACATTTATCATACTAAATAAAATAGAAGTCCTGTAAAGAAAATACTTTTTACAATTCCGGAGTTGAAAAATTGCACATGTTCAATTTTATCTTGACAATGTCCAAGTATCATTGAAGGTGGTTAAGGGGCCAATGAAAAAAGGGAAAACAAGGATTGATTGCACTATGTAACAAACTGTTTAAACAGTTTGTTGCAGTATTTAAAAACTATACGGTGTATAAACCTAAGTACTATTCAGCAAAACCATAAAAAAGATCGGCTTTGTCTGGGTTTATACACCGTTTATGTTAGCAGCTGCCGTTCCTCTATTGTTGATAAGGCTTGTACATCTGTCTTTCCATTTTTATATTTAATTGCTCCATAAATTCATGCGGATTAAAATTGATTTTTTTGTACTCGTTTTGTACTAAAACTTTAGCTTTATCTAAATACTCCTGATTTTCCCAAACAGCTATCGTCATTAAAATTAAATTACCATCGGTATCGTTATCAACAATTACCTCGTGCTTAATGAATCCCGGAAGTAGTTTTATAAAATCCCAATTATATTCCATCCTTGGAATAAATTCGCTAACTGCACTTTTGCTTATGAAAAATTTATCTACAAAAAACACATTAGATTTATTCTCCCGGGAAGATACAGAGAGGTCAGCTGGCAGAAGGCCTAACTGTTGCAGAAATCCAAGTCGGTCTGTTTGCACTTCACTACCAATTATTTTATCTTCTGTAAATTCATAGGTTACTATCCCATTTGTTGAAACAGCTCTGTTGGTTGGCTGGATGTTTTGAAATTGATTTTTATGTGTTCCGGTGAACTTTTGTTTTACAACTGCTTTATTTCCATCCGCTATAATTTCTGTTACTTCCCAGTGAGCGTCAGGAAATGCTTTTGATAATCCTGTAATTGTTTTTTGAAATGCTGCCTCACCCTTCTCTCCATTCTGACTGATGTAATCGGGTGAAATTATTTCTGATAATTTCTCGTACTGCTTTTTATTAAACACCGAGTCATAGAGGATATGAATTATTTCCTTTTTTTTAGCATTGCCCATATTATTTGATTTTTTTTGTGATTTGTCAGCGATTTGGGAAAAACTGCCCTGGTTGCACATAATAACTATGCAAACAACGAAAGTTATTCTGAATATTGATTTCATCATTTATAATTTCTATGCTGCAAATTTCAGAACAACTCAAATCAAATCATTGTAAAAAATCATTGAATTACCAAAAGTCAGGAGATTTATAAAACGCTGTTGGTGTTTGACCCGTAAACAGTTTAAAGTCTTTATTGAAATGAGACTGGTCATAATAACCTGCATTAAAAGCTATATCCGAAAAATTGATTGTTTGCAGGTTTTGTTTTGCAATTGATTCCATTCGTACAATTGATGAAAATTGTTTTGGCGATGTGCCGACTGCTTTTCTAAACCTTTTTTCGAAAGCGTCATTGCTGATATAAAGAGTGTCTGCCAATTCTTTTATTTTAATAGTACCTTTTGTTGAATGGATTATTTCTACAGCACTTGAGATTAATTTATCTGGTGTGTAGCTGCCTAATGCAGACAATAAAAATTGTTCAACGATTGCAATTCTTTGAATATTGTTTTGTGCTTCGGTTAACTGTTCCTCAATCATTGCAATTTTACCCTGCTTAATGAAAGTGTCAAGAGAAATGCTTTCTTCAAAGAGTTCATAAAGAGGTTCGTTAAAAAAAGCTTTTGCTCCTGTTTCTTTAAACAGAACAATTATTGTAGCAGAATTCTGTAAATAGTGAATGAGCCTTACAGATTTTCTTAAACCTGAAATAGTTGAAGCCGGCAAAAGTTCCTGCTTATGGTCCGATACGTAACTGACCTGTCCTTTGAAACGAAAAGCAACAGCAAGTGAAGTGCCCGGCAAAATTCTATTTGTCATTTCCACTTCACTTTCAACAATCCTGTATGATTTGATGAAAGGTCTTAGTAATTCGTTTGGTATATACTCTTCAAGTTTCACTTTTTCTGTATTTTTTATACAAGGTGTCCGCCACTGTTGCCGCCTAACGGTTGCGGTTTGGCGATGTAGCGGTATTTCAAAATCGTCGGCCTGTAACTGCTGCTAAATTTATAAATAAAAGTTCATTGTTTATTACCTTGTTGTTATTCGTCGGCTGGAACTGCTGCTGATAGCGAACAAAAAATTGAGGCTATAACTGCCTGTCTGCAGGCAGGTTCGTCGTCCCGCCATATTACTAAAGCCTGTGCATGCTGTTACTCTTCTCCGTTCTTTTTAAAAAATCTTGCGACAAATGAAAACTGATGCTGTTCTGCGAAAAAATATTGGCGGCATTAATTTGAGTATTGATTAAACTTATCGGTTCGTGATCTTGCTTTTCATTATACCAGTAAAAAATAAAACTCCTGTCCCCTCCCAAAAAAAGGAGGGGGTTGAGGAATTTATCGATTGCTATTACCTATTGAAAAAAAATCGTTTTAGTAAGTAAACCCAGGTATCACAACCTGAGATTCTGTTAGAACCGTGCGTATCAATCTCTCGATACACGGCTCCGGTTATCCAACCGTTGGTTTACAGTTTAGTAATTTCCAATGTGCAAAGAGCGTTGGCGTTCGACGGAATACTCCTTGCAGCCAATCTATCGCTCGTTGAAAACTAATCCGTAATCTCTTGTACTTCCGGCTTGCCCAGTTCGCAAGTTTTACATTTACAATTCGCATAAATTCTCTAAGTTTTGTTTTGTAAAATTTACCATAGTAATTAATCCAGCCTCGTAACACAGGATTTATCCTTTCAGCTATCTCCTGTATCGTATTTGTCGTCTTATTAAACACTTCCAGCTCATGCATCTTTTCGTTCATCGATTTCATTGACTTAGTGCTCACTGCAGGCAGAAAGTTTGTGAACCATTCACCCCTGTTGCTGTTCTGTGCCAGCCTCGGCTTAAACGTATAGCCAAGAAAGTCAAACGACACACTCGGGTAGTCTTTATCATACCTTCTGTTACTGTCCTTGCAGTACACCAGTTTTGTTTTCGACTGATGCATTCGCAATCCGCATTCCGCTAATCTCCTTTCAATTGCCTTAATTACCGTCATTGCTTCGTTCTGTGTCCTGCAATG
>JAKFDY010000532.1:0-10141 GCA_036675885.1 Lacibacter sp.
CTGACAAATACATCATTTGATGAACGGCCTTGCTGTGGCCATTCAGTTTGTAACTTTGCCGCTCCATGAAACATCTCTCTTATCTCAATAAATATTTCTGGAAGTACAAGTGGCGGTTGTTGCTGGGTATTATTTTCATTTTCATCTCCAACTATTTTGCAGTACTGGCACCACAGGTAACCGGTTATATTATTGATAAGGTACAGGCGTTCTTAACGAGCAGCACTCCCAAAGGTTTACTCCGGCAAGACGATTGGCTGGTAGTTGCCACCGTTAACTGGATTGAAAAAATGTCTATGTCGCCAACAGGTATTGTGGCAATGCTTGCAGCTATGCTGTTACTGTTTGCGGTATTGCGTGGTTTCTTTATGTTCCTGATGCGGCAAACGATCATTGTTATGAGCCGTCATATTGAGTTCGATCAAAAGAACGAAGTATTTCAACATTACCTTCAGCTTGATACGAACTTTTATAAAACACATGAAACAGGCGATCTCATGAACCGCATGTCTGAAGATGTAAGCAGGGTGCGTATGTACACAGGCCCGGCCACTATGTATCTCATCAACCTCATTGCACTCATTTCTTTGAGTGTATTTTATATGGTGAAGAAGAATGCTGAACTGTCGTTGTATGTATTGGCACCAATGCCCATTCTCGCCATTACCATTTATTTTGTGAACAATATCATTCACAAAAAGAGTGAAGAAGTACAAGCCAAACTTTCTGACCTTACTACCAATGCTCAACAATCATACTCGGGTATTCGTGTCATTAAATCTTTTGTGCAGGAAAAAGCCATGTTACGTTTCTTTGAAACGAATAGTGAGCAATACCGTAACAGTGCAACAGGATTATATAAAGTGGAAGCTATTTATTTCCCCATCATGGGCCTCATTATCGGCATCAGTACATTGCTGGTTATTCTGGTTGGTGGTTTGAAATATATGGAAGGCCAGATCAATTTCGGCGATATGGCAGCCTTCATCATGTATCTTACCATGCTGGCATTTCCTGTGAGTGCAATTGGATGGGTGGCCAGTACTATTCAACGGGCAGCAGCCTCACAGCAACGGTTAAACGAATTTTTGCTTACTAAAACAAATATACCATCGCCAGTTGACGGTGTTAAGCAGGAATTGAAGGGTGATGTAGAGTTTGAAAACGTAAGTTTTGTTTATCCGCACACCGGTATTGTAGCTTTGAAAGATTTTAACCTTCACATAAAGAAAGGAGAGAAAGTAGCCATCATTGGTCGCACAGGTTCAGGTAAATCAACTATTGCGCAATTGTTACTTCGTTTTTATGATCCATCAAAAGGAATAGTGCGGATAGATGGTAAAGAAATAAAACAACTGGAACTACAGCATTACCGCAGCCAGGTAAGTTATATACCGCAGGAGGTATTTCTCTTTAGTGATACCATTGCAAACAATATTGCATTTGGAACTGGTACTAATACCGAAGAAGAAATTAAAGCTGCAGCTATGGCTGCATCAGTGCACCGGGATATTCAATCGTTTCCGCAAGGCTATCAAACAATGGTAGGCGAGAGAGGCGTAACGCTCAGCGGCGGACAAAAGCAACGTATCTCCATTGCCCGTGCATTGGTAAAAGACCCCGGTCTTATTATTATGGATGATTGCTTGAATGCTGTTGATGCCCGTACCGAAAAAGAGATACTTACACATTTAGCCACATACCTGCAGCATAAAACGGCCATCGTAATTACTCATCGTATCTTTTCCCTTCTTCAATTCGACCGCATTATTGTTATGGATAATGGCCGTATTGCCGAGCAGGGAACCCATGAACAATTGCTGCAACAGCAGGGCTTGTATGCCGACTTATACAACCGCCAACAGCTGGAGGAAACCCCTTCCTGAGAGTGAAAATCAACACTGGTTGAAGCTTTTTGGAAAATTTTGCCAAATCGAAAAGAAATATATCTTTGTCGCTGTTTGAAAAATAGCATTGCAAACTAAAACCTAAAAACTGTGGCGTACGAAAACAATGACAAACGGATGGAAAGTATTTACAGCAAGCGCATCCGTGCTGGTAAGAGAAGAACGTATTTCTTTGATGTAAGATCTACACGTGGCAACGATTATTATCTCACCATTACGGAGAGCCGTAAACGTTTTACAGGTGAAGGGTATGACCGTCATAAGATTTTTCTGTACAAAGAAGACTTCAACAAGTTTATTAAAGGATTGAATGAGGCGGTAGATTATGTGAAAACAGAGTTGATGCCTGATTTCGATTTTGATGCATTCAACCATGAAGATGCTCCATCAAGTGGCGATGGTGAATACAGCAATAATGATGCAATTGAATCTTCAAACGGAACACCCGTAGCAACTGCTGCTCCGGCACCAGCAGCTCCGGCTCCTGTTCAGCAAGCACCTGCGGCTGAAGTACAGGCAGCTGAAGGAAACAACCTGGCAAACGAAGAGGTTGATAAATGGTAAGAACCGAAACCGACTGATAAAAGTAAACCCCCAACTAGTTGGGGGTTTTTTAGTTTCATAACCGGACAGAAAAACGAATTAGTAAACTTTCACCATGTAAACATAATCCTGGATCTTGTTTGCCTGCTGCACTCTGTCCATTCCTCTTACAGAAGATTTAGAAGGTAGCTTCAGTTCAATGGTTGAATCATCTTTCTTCAATTGATTCACGGTTTCAATAATATATTTCGACTGGATGGCGAATACTACACCATCAGCTTTTGTTTCTTTTGTGCTCAGGATACCGATCACTTCACCGTTCTTGTTAAAGACTGGTCCACCACTGTTACCGGGGTTAGCCGCAACAGCGATCTGGCAACTAAGCGTATCTCCGTTAAAACCTGTTTTAGCACTCAGGTAACCTTCGCCATAAACAATTTCATTACGTGGGTAACCGAGTGTGAAAATTGGTTCAGCAATATCGGTTGATGATTTGCGGATGCCGTAAGGAAGTGTTCCAAGCGATTTGTAGTCTTTATCTACGATCTTGAGAATGGCAATATCTTTTGCCCCATCAATTTTTACAATGATCGCTTTGAACTCAGCACCCTTACTGTTTAAAACGATAATGCCTTTTGCATTTCGTAATACGTGTGCATTGGTTACGAGATAGCCTTTGCCATCAACTAAGAAAGCAGAACCAAATCCTGTAACAGAAGTTCCGGTAGGAATTTTTGTAGCGTTGGCTATATGATCGATCCGGTTATCCTGTTGTCTTTGTTTCTCCTTGATCACATTCACCGTATTCACCAACTCCTGTACTTGCTTATTGTTGCTTTTCGGAGTAAACAGCAACGTCATACTACTGATTGAGATAGCAGTAATACCGGCAATAGAAGCAGCGATGGTCATCGTGCGTTTGTAACGCTTCCACATATTCACCACTTTAGCACTGGTCGACAGTACTTCTTCTTTTATCTCTCCATCCTGCAGCAATTGGTTGTGCACCTCATGCAGCGAATGTTTCATTTCCCGCACACCACCGTAACGTTCAAACTGCTGCAGGAAAAAAGAATGCTCCACTACCATCTGGTCAACTTCCTGGTTTGTTTCCCGAAGCTTCTCAAACATAGCTTTTTCCTCGGCATTCATTTCGCCGTTGAGGTAACGCTCAGTTGCATCTAATAGTAAAATTTCATCCATCTCAGTCCGCTTTTTTGTATTGAGCAAAGAATAACTTCTTTAGTCTCATTAGGCACTTATACTTTTGGTTCTTGGCGTTATCGGCATTGGTATAGCCAAACTCTGCGGCAATATCCAGCATCTGTTTTTTCTGGATGTAATACGATTCCAGTAAACTTTTGCAGGGTTCGCCTAAATGGTTCAGCGCCTTTTCCATCACCCCAAACGCTTCATTTTTACGATCATGCTCTTCCAGCTCTTCCTCCACCGGCACCACCTCTTCAAGGCTTTCAACAGGGGCACCAAAACGTTGCAACTGCTGCAAGCGTTTCAGCCAAAGCCGTCTGCAAACAGAATAAACATAGGTCTTGATCTGGCAGTTCAGCTCCAGCTGTCCATCTTTTGCCTTCTCGTAAAGAACAATCATAGCTTCCTGAAAAACATCCCTTGCATCGTCGGTTGTGCCGTTATTATTCAATATAAACGCCTGAACCATACTATAGTTCTGTTTATATAAGGTTTCAACCGCCTTTCTGTCGTTCCGGGCCAATCCTTCCAGTAATTCCGATTCGTTTATCTCAGGTTTCACTATGTCTGTTATTTTAATACCCAAAAGGGGAAATTGTAACCCAAAGAACGGCTAAAAATATTTTTAAAAAAAACCGGGTTACCTTTTTCAACTTCCTGTATTAACCCCTGATAATTATCTTAAACTTTAAAATTTAGAAAGAATGAAAAAGGTTTTATTAGCGTTCGCTATCCTCGGTTTTGTAGCTTGTAACAATGAAGGTGAAAAAGAACCAGCTGCTGATTCTACAGCAGTAACTGCTCCTGTTGATTCAGTAGCTGCTCCTGTTGATTCAGTTGCTGCTCCAGTTGATTCTGTAGCTGCTCCTGCTGCTGACACAACTAAGAAGTAATCTTAGCATAGGATTCCGGTGATGAGTGATATCCCAGCTTGCCGGGGAATGAGGAATCCGAAATAAAAATTTTCATATGGCAAGCAATCGTTAACGGCCGTTCCATTCCTGGAATGGCTTTTTTCATGTCCTGCTCCAACCAATTTTACTTTGGCTGCTGATTAAAAACAGACAATTCCTGGCTATTCCAAACGGTTGCGCAGATTTTTTTTACGACTAACACTTGTTTTATGCGTGTACTGGTTTATTTTTGACTTGATGACAATCAACAAAGGATATAGTTTCTTTTATTTTAGCTTCTTCTATTTTAGACCGAAGCCGGGCTCCTTTTGTTGAAACAGTACTGATAACAGAACAAAACAACATAAAGAATCCCGGCCAAAAGGTCGGGATTCTTCATTTTAACACTATGGCGAAAGTTACAATACAAGGTTACGAAGGCAGTTTTCACCAGGAAGCGGCAAGGCAATTCTTTGGAAAGGATGTGGAAGTAATTCCGTGTGCAACTTTCAGGGAGGTAGTAAAGATTGGTGCCAATAAAAAAGAAAGTGATGGGGCAGTGATGGCCATTGAAAATTCTATTGCAGGCAGCATTTTACCCAACTATAATCTATTGCAGAAAAGCAATCTTGTTATTGTTGGCGAAGTGTACCTGCATATTAAACAAAACCTCATCGTAAACCAGGGCGTGAAGCTGGAAGACATTAAGGAAGTGCATTCGCACACCATGGCTTTGCAGCAGTGTTACGATTTTTTGGATAAGTACAAATGGAAGTTGGTAGAAACAGAAGACACGGCTTTGAGTGCAAAACATATTTACCAGCACAAAAGCAAGCATATTGCAGCGATTGCCAGTAAGCTGGCTGCTGAATTATATGGGTTGAATGTAATTGCTCCGGGTATTCAAACCATGAAGAATAACTATACAAGGTTTCTCATCTTACAGCGTGAGCAAAACGGGTCTATTGAAAATGCCAATAAAGCATCGGTGAATTTTGTAACCGATCATTCAAAAGGAAGTTTGGCAAGAGTGCTGGGACAAATTGCAGATGGCGGTATTAATTTAAGTAAGCTGCAAAGCTTTCCTATTCCGGGAACAGATTTTAAATACAGCTTTCATGCAGATATGGAATTTGAAACGATCGAGCAGTTTCAGAAAGTAATTGAAGCAATCAAACCTTCAACTGTTGAGTTGAAGATCTATGGTGTTTACAAAAACGGAAAAACCCCCACCAACTCCCCCTAGAGGGGAGGGCTGCAACAACACAGCCCACATGTGAAGCAGGTTGATTAATAAAAAGATAAACGAAAGTTGAACAGTATATGCAAACAGCAAAACGATTGGATGGTATTGGTGAATATTATTTCTCGCAGAAGTTGCGGGAGATTGATGAACTGAACAAACAAGGCAAACAGATCATCAATCTTGGTATTGGCAGTCCTGATCTGCCACCGCATCCTGATGTGGTAAAAACATTGCAGGAAGAAAGTGCGAAGCCGAATGTTCATGCATATCAATCGTACAAAGGTTCGCCGGTTTTGCGCAAGGCTATGAGCGATTGGTATAAAACATGGTACAACGTTGAGCTGAATGCTGATACAGAAATTCTGCCGCTCATTGGCAGTAAGGAAGGCATCATGCATATCTGCATGACTTATCTAAATGAGGGAGATGAAGTGTTGGTGCCGAACCCAGGTTATCCAACATACAGAAGTGCGGTGAAGTTGGCAGGTGGCGTATCGGTTAACTATGATCTGAAAGAAGCAAACAACTATGCGCCCGATTTTGCTGCATTGGAAGCAAGCGATCTTTCAAAAGTGAAGCTGATGTTTGTGAATTATCCGCAAATGCCAACCGGACAGTTGCCCGACAAAAAATTATTTGAACAACTCGTTGCATTCGGAAAGAAAACGGGCATCCTCATCATTCATGATAATCCGTACAGTTTTATTTTGAATGAGCACCCGATGAGTTTATTAAGCATTGATGGTGCAAAAGATTGTGTGCTGGAATTAAACTCACTCAGTAAAAGTCAGAATATGGCGGGCTGGAGAGTAGGTATGTTGAGTGGAGCCAAAGAACGAATTGATGAAGTGTTGCGTTTCAAAAGTAATATGGACAGTGGAATGTTTTTGCCATTGCAATTAGCAGCAGCAACGGCATTGAATCTGGGCAAAGACTGGTACGATGCTGTAAACACTATTTACCGTGAACGTAGAGAAAAAGTATTTGAGTTACTCGATTTGCTGAACTGTGTGTATTCGAAAGACCAGGCAGGCATGTTCGTATGGGCAAAGATTCCTGCAAAATACAAAACAGGTTATGAGTTGAGTGATGAAGTGTTGTATAACGGTAATGTATTTATTACACCTGGCGGCATTTTTGGTAATGCAGGTGATGGATATATACGGGTGAGTTTGTGTGCGCCTGTTACACGATTTGAAGAAGCGATTGAGAGGATAAAGAAACCCCTCTAAATCTCCCCTGAAGGGGAGACTTATGAACAGCATCATTAAATAGAGCATTAAATATTTCAATATGAGTGCAGATTTAAATAAGGCAGATGGTTTGACAAGCGAGGCAAGTGCGTTGGTGGCTTCCCCTTTCAGGGGGAATTCGGAAGGGGGCTTTGAACGTAAACGTATTGCAATCATTGGTGTGGGTTTAATTGGTGGTTCACTTGCCATTCAACTGCATGAGAAAAAGATCTCATCTCGTTTGATTGGTGCTGATGCCAATAAAGAACATGAAGCAAAAGCTTTGGAATTGGAACTGGTAGATGAGATTTTGCCATTGGATGAAGCCATTGCACAAAGCGACGTAGTGATACTTGCGTTCCCGGTTGATTTGATGGTAGGAATGTTGCCTTCTATTCTTGGTAAAGTGGATCAACAGATCGTTGTTGATCTTGGTTCTACCAAATCGCAATTAACAGAAGCTGTAGCAAATCATCCGAAGCGTGGACGTTATGTTGCAACACATCCCATGTGGGGTACAGAATACAGCGGTCCGGCAGCAGCGGTACGTGGTGCATATGAAAATAAAGCGGTGATCATTTGCAACGAAGGTGAAAGTGATCTTGATGCACTGGAGTGGACAAAATACATGTACAAAAAAATAGGCATGCACCTGTTGAGTATGGAAGCGAAAGCACATGATCTGCATGCAGCATATGTCAGTCATATTTCACACATCACATCCTTTGCATTGGCGAATACGGTATTAGAAAAAGAGAAAGAAGACAATGCCATTTTTGAAATGGCGAGTGCGGGTTTTGAAAGTACGGTTCGTTTGGCCAAGAGTAACCCAGCCATGTGGGTGCCTATCTTTTTGCAGAATAAAGTAAATGTGCTGGATGTGTTGAATGAACATATTGAGCAGTTAACAAAATTCAGAGACAGCATCAGAGACGATAAAGGAACAGATTTACAAAACTTAATTGAACACGCTAACAAAATAAGACGCATTATCAAGTGATCTATCGTGAAGCAACCATACAGGATATTCCGCAGATACAGGTTGTGCGCAACGCTGTAAAAGAAAACATGTTGAGCAATCCGTCATTGGTGCCCGATAAAGATGTGGAAGATTATATCACAAGAAGAGGCAAGGGGTGGGTTTGTGTTGCAGATGATGTGGTGGTTGGTTTTTCGATTGCTGATTTAGTAGATCATAATATCTGGGCATTGTTTGTTGATCCTAACAGTGAGGCCAAGGGAATCGGTAAACAATTACATGATCTGATAATGAACTGGTATTTCAATCAAACAGATGAAACGGTGTGGTTGAGTACAAGTCCGGGTACAAGAGCAGAAACATTTTATCGCAAGCAGGGATGGATCGAAACAGGTGTGTATGGAAAAGGAGAAGTGAAATTTGAAATGTCTGAACCACGATTTAAAGAGATGAAACAGATGCAGAAGATGAGTGATGAATAATGAGTGATGAGCAATGAGAGTGTTCATCCTCTCCTGGGAGGGGTAGCGGAGTGCAAAACATAGGGGTGGGTGAGTACAATAGAATTAAGAACGCACAAGAGTGCGACGCAACAAAAGAAACATAGCAGAACAAGTGTTCGTAACATAAAACTTAACTTTACAACCAATAACAATGCAAACAATAGAAGCAAACATGAAAGAAAAAGTGCAGGAAGCATGGAGCAAAAAGCCGCTCATCATTGGCGGTCCGTGCAGCGCAGAAACCGAAGAACAATTAGTATCAACCGCACAGCGCCTGGCAGCAACAGGTAAAATAAATATGTTGCGTGCAGGTATCTGGAAACCACGTACCAAACCCGGCATGTTTGAAGGGATTGGCGCAAAAGGGTTACCATGGCTGCAAAAAGCAAAAGCATTAACAGGCTTACCAACAACTGTTGAAGTTGCAACGGGCAAGCAGGTGGAAGATGCATTGAACTTTGAAGTGGATGTATTGTGGATTGGTGCACGCACAACCGTAAACCCGTTCAGCGTACAGGAAGTTGCTGATGCATTACGTGGTGTTGATATTCCGGTGTTGATCAAAAACCCGATCAATCCTGATCTGGAGTTGTGGAGCGGTGCAGTTGAACGTGTGGCTCGTGCAGGTATTAAACAAATTGGTTTAATTCACCGTGGATTTTCTTCTTACGGCAATACAGAATATCGCAATGCACCGATGTGGCATTTGGCAATTGAAATGAAGCGTCGTAATCCTGATCAGATTATTATTAACGATCCTTCACATATTTGCGGTCGCAGAGATATTTTACAAGAGACAGCACAAAAAGCAATTGATCTCGACTTTGATGGTTTGATGATCGAAAGTCATATTGATCCGGATAATGCATGGAGCGATGCGAAACAACAGGTAACTCCTGAGCGTTTGGCAGAAATGCTCAGCAGCATTGTTTGGCGTAAAGAAGATGTGGCATCAGAAGAATATCATGCTGCATTGGAAAAATTGCGTCAGCAGATCAATCACCTCGATGATGAATTGATGCAGATCCTTGGTCAGCGTATGAAAATTGCGGAGAACATTGGTCAGTATAAAAAAGATAACAACATCACCATCTTACAAACTAACCGCTGGAACGAAATTCTGGAACGTGCATTTAAAGAAGGTGAGCGTAAAGGTTTGAGCAAAGAATTTATCACCAAGTATTTTGATGCGGTGCATATGGAAAGCATTAATCATCAGAAGAAGGTGTTGGATAGCTAAGTGTTTGAAGTTTGTGGTTTGTAGTTTTTGTTACAAACTGAATTGCTTCTATTCATCTTTTGTTGCGTCGCACACTTGTACGTTCTGTAACGCTATTCATCTTTATTGTAACAACTTTCATTATACTCATAATTACTCCCCTTTAGGGGATGGGGCATGATTAGACAGACCTATCAATTTTCTACGGCATCGGTTGATTATTATTTCAACGGCAGCATGGAACAATTATCTGCTATTGCAGATAAGAACAGCACTGTGCTCATCACCGATGAAAATGTGTTTGCAGCACACACTGCAAAGTTCGATGGTTGGAAAACCATTGTGATGAAAGCAGGTGAAGCGCATAAAATACAATCAACAGTTGATGATGTAATTAATCAGTTGATTGA
>JAKFDY010000533.1:0-16909 GCA_036675885.1 Lacibacter sp.
GATGATCTTCGGCAAATTTTCTGCATGCTGATGAATGTTTGTGCTTGAAGGAATACTTACAGGTGCAGTAAATGTTTTTCCATCTGTTGATGTTGCATAGCAAAAGATGGATGAAGAATCGTTGACGCTTCTTACCCAACTAAGCAACACATTGCCTTTGCTGTCTTTGGTAAGATAAGGACAGGAGCCGGGTATGGTATCGATAAGAATCGATTGGCTTGTTGTAAGATTTAATTCGCTGTTGCCAGTTTTACACGAAGCAAATGCAACGATGCTTATTGTTAGAATGAAAATGTATTTCATGTGTTACTTGTTGTTTTTTGTTTGAGCGAAATCAAACGAAGCACCCATGTTAATATGTCTCGGCTCTGCTAACTGGTAACTGTAGCCGAAAGTACTTTTACTGGTGATGTAGGAGTAGTAGCGGTTGGTGACATTCATTACGTTCGCCCATACTTCGAAGTTCTTTATGCGATAGCCGGCTCTTGCATGTACCACATCATAACCATTGTATGTTGCTGTGTTTTTTGGATCGGCAAAGTATTTACCTACATGTTGCCATTCAATACCCACACGCAAACCTTTCACAAATACAGGTTTATACCAGAGTTCTGTATTCCAGATCCAGTTGGGCGCATTGTTCATTTGGTTATTGTTATAGCTGATGCCTTTTTCGGTGTAGTCAGTAAATGTATGCTTACTGTATGCACTACTGAAACGAAGAGTAACATCTTTTGCCGGATTTGCATTGATTCCAAACTCCACACCACGATGCTGAGTTTTTCCTGCATTCTGGTTGGCAAAAGAACCATCATCGAGTTTTACAGAAATAATTTCGTTGGTGCCAATAAGATTGTACACACTTACATCGGCACTGAGTTTGTTTTTTAATAATGAGATCCAGCCACCTGCTTCATAATTATAAAAAACAGATGCATCGAGTCGAGGCACTTTTACACCGGTATACATTTCTGTTACCTGCGGTGGAACAAAACCTTCGCTGTAATTGGCATAGATGCCGGTGTTATTGCTGAAGTTGTAGGTAAACCCAATTTTCGGACTGATGCGGTTGAAGGTATTAACAGTATCAGGTGAACCACTGAATGCAGAAGGCGTTAAATGGTTGTTGAATTTGTATTGAAACAGATCATAACGTAGCGATGCAACAATGCGTAATTTCTCCAGCGGATTGAATTCAAAGCTGGCGAATGCTGCATAGTTGTTGAGCTTTGTTGCATAGTTGGTTAACACACTATCACTGTTTTGATAGCTGATGTATTTTTTTGAAACCGTATCTTTTTTTATACGGATATAATTTGCAGTATAGGTTGATGGACTCAGGTCCGTATTAATTCCAGCAATCAACACCGCTTTCTTCCAGTTGAAGTTTTGTTTGTGCTGCGCAATAAAGGAGTAGCTGTTAAAACTGCTTTCGTTTATTTCGCCATGTGCAAGATCTTTTTTGCCAACGTATACTGCACCCACTTTTCTGTAATCATCTTTTACTCTGTAAGCTGGGTTTTGCTCAATGCTGTTATTTCTATATAAAACTGTAACGGTTGTTTTGCTTTGTTCATTCCATTGATGCGTCAATGTAGAATGATAACGAAATGCATTTACTTTCCTGTATGTAAATGTTTGCAGGTTCTTAAATGTTTTGTTTGCAAACATGGTACTGTCAATACCACCCGACATATCGCTGTAATAGTTGAGCCATGTAGCACTGTTGCTCAAAACTGTTTTATCTGAAAAGCGGTAATCAATCCGTGCAGTTGCCGTGCCTTTACGGAAATCGCTGTATTCGAGATAACCGTTTTGTTTATTGGCATAATAACCACTGAGTGCAAAACCCCATTTACCTTTTTGAAATGAAGTGATAAGATCGCTTCGTTCGTAACCGATGTTATTTCCCTGCACTGATAATTTCAACACAGGTACAGCTGTTGGTGCAATGCTGATGAAATTCACAACTCCACCAATGGCTTCGCTGCCGTATAAAGAAGAAGAAGGCCCCTTAATTACTTCAATACTTTTTACTGAAGTCATATTCATCTCCAGCAAGGCATTGTGATTAAACAAACCTGTGGTGCGAACAGGAATACCATCTTCTAAATACAGGAATAAACTTTTTGTGGTCATTGGTTGACGAATACTCATCTGGTGTTGTTCATTGCCAAGGCTCACCATATTTACGCCACTGATCTTGTTCAACACCTGGTCGATGGTGACGGGCTTTGCATCCTGTATTACACGGTTGCTGAGTGTGCTGATGGCAACAGGTGCCAATGAACGTTTTACGGCTTCACCTCTGTTGGCCGATACAACAACATCCTGTAAAAAAGAAACAGAAGGAGTGAGTGCAACAAGCAGATTATTTTTTTCTGTTTTAAATACACGGCTGCTGTAGCCGATAGATGTTACTGCCAGTTCGCTGCAATTGCTTTTGCAGTGCATAACAAATTCGCCCGACGCATTACTGATGCAGCTGCAGGTACAGTTGACAGTTGTGCAATGAATGGAAGCACCTTGTACAGGTTCTTTGCTAAGGCTGTCGATGAGTTTGCCTTTGATGCTGTTTTGCGCAGATAGTTGTTGAGCTGTGAGTACAAGCAGAAGTACTACATATACTCTGTATAACGAATACATAGAATGAGTTCAGTTTAATAATTACATGCAAATAAAGCATCGCTGTTTGTGCAATGGAAGATGAACAGGATGGGCTGCTGAAAAAGCAGCATAGATTGAATTATACGATGGAAGGCGGGCGGAAAACACTCAATGAAATATTTGCAGGAGTACCGGTTGTAAATGCAAAATTGAAACAGCTGCCGACACCTGTTTCAGGTATCGTTAGTACAGTTGTATTAACCTGCGATGAAAAATTTTCACCTTTTTGTCCGGCTTTCAGACCTGGTGCCGGCGCTTGTTTCTGTTCTTCCTCCTGTAATTTTTTCATCATCTGGCACTTGCCCTTACAGGCTAACGAAGGTTTGGCTTTGTTCTCACATTTCTTCGCATACAC
Source organism: Lacibacter sp. (assembly GCA_036675885.1). Classification (GTDB taxonomy): domain Bacteria; phylum Bacteroidota; class Bacteroidia; order Chitinophagales; family Chitinophagaceae; genus Lacibacter. The sequence continues at coordinate 3,023 of JAKFDY010000533.1, forward strand.
AGCATTGTTGATGTAGTAACTTCCTACGATCAGATTCTGCTGAAAGGTTTGCACTGCAAATGCAAGAATGAATAATATGGAGAGTAGCTGCCGGAACATGATCGTGTTGCAAATATCGGTTGCATTGATCGCATCAATCATGATTCCAATCATATTTATATAATCATTTGTAAGGCACTACAGTAGTAACGTTTGTTTGCGGAAGAGAAGCTACAAGCTGTTAGCATGAGCAATGATTTATATTGCTGGAAATAAATATTCCGTGGAGTACTTATTTGCGATTACTAAAAAGATATATCAGAACCACTACTTATTTCCCGGACTATATCCAAACATCTTCTTAAATGCATATGAAAAGCTGCTGAGGTTATTGTAACCGATATAATATGCTACGTCTGTAACATTCATTGTTCGCCCAGTCAGCAGTTGTTTCGCTTCCTGCATACGCAGCCTGTGTATATCGCCAAACACTGTAGTTTGAAAAAAATGTTTATATCCCTTCTTAAGTTTGTACTCATTAAGTCCAAACCGGTAAGTAAGTGTTTTAAGACTTAGTGACTCAAGATATGAGCCAGCTATATATTCTCTAACGGCATACAGCTTTTCTTTATCTGCCGATGACCAACACGTTTCAGCAGAATTTGATTGCAGTGCATGCACCTGGTCCATTTGCAGTACAAACAATTCAAGCAGTTTACTTTCAGTAAAAATATAACGTGTAATGCCTGTGAAAGGGCATTGACGGATGGCTTGTATTAATTCAGCTATACGTTGCTGCCAGTAAAATGCATCTGCAGCACCAAGAAAGTTTGTTTTCTTTTGCAGGTGTTTGCAAAAATTACTGAGTGCGCCATCAGGTTCCTGTTCTATAATACTGTTTAAATATTCGGGATGATAAGTAATGGTGCAGGCATGAAACGTTGGCGAATGAATAATATGTGTACCTGAAAATGTTGTGTTGTACTGTATGTTGTGTTGTTGTTTACCAAAATACAAAGGTTCACGCATGTTATCGAATCGTGACTCCACATCTCCCTGTATTACAAATACTGATTCGGTAGATTCTTTCGGCGCAGTATCATATAAGCAGAACGGTTGATCAGCTTCCATATACAACTCAGTAAACAACATACCTGGTGTATTGATTGCACTCAGCTTACCCGATGCCAGTCCACTCTGTTCAAACTGTGCAGTAAAATGCGTATAGCGTTCACTGCTATAAATCAACTGTTGTTCTGTTGATCCAAAGTACTGGTCCCATTGCGAGAGATCAAGTTTATCCATTTTTCGAAAGTTTTAATCCGTTTATCTAAATGTTAATGGCGTGTTCATAATTCAACTTTGCAGTATTAAAATAAAAGCAAAATGAAAAACATTTCTAAAACAGAAGTATGTACTGACGGAAACGCTACATTAATTGTAAAAAAACGTGCATGGAAACGCTGGCTGGCACTATTGTTCTACCCGACAGGCGTGGTGCGCATCTGGCGTAGCAAAACAAGATTGTGGGTTAAACTCATGTATACCATCCTTGCATTGCCTTTGTTTTTACTAATCGCTGTGTACACAGGTATTGTTTTGTTTGCAGTTTTTTTACCAAAGCTCGATCGTACTGTTGGTAACAGAACAGATAAAACCATTTACAACCGTGAAGGCAACTACTCGGCAACATTCATAAAGACAGGAAAGGAAACAAACAATGCGTACGAACTGGTGCAGGTAGAACTGGAACCACGTGGTGGTAACGACTGGCATTATCATACCAGTTTTGTGGAGCAGTTTACTGTTGTTGAAGGCAAAATAAAAATTGGCAGAGATGGTGAAGAGGTTTTGCTGAACAAAGGACAAACCACATCAGCTGATAAGAAAGACATGCATTATTTTAAAAATGCACTTGATCAGAAATCGGTATTGTTGGTAAAAACAACTCCTGCTGCAGGTTTGGAAAAAACGTTAAGGGTGGCGTATGGATTAATTAATGATGGCTTGCTCAAAAATGATATGACTGAAAATCCATGGCATATGTGCCTCCTGCTTGGGTATAGTGAATCATATTTACCGGGCATGCCCAACTGGTTCCAGGAACCATTGATCAGTGCATTGGCAAAAATTGCTCAATGGAAAGGGGAAGACAAAGTGCTGGAGAAGTATTGCATGTAATTGATGATAAAAAACAAAACCCCGGCACTGTCTGTGGCCGGGGCTTTGTTTTTTAAGCAAGTAGTTCTTATTTTCTGCTCAACACTTTTTCTGCAGCAGCAGCAATGTCTGCTACATCCAACCCGTATTTTTTCAACAGATCAACAGGTTTGCCACTTTCGCCGAATGTATCTTTTGTACCAATCATTTCAATAGGAATAGGGAAGTGCTTCGCTGCAACCTGTGCAATGCTATCGCCTAAACCACCAATGATGTTATGCTCTTCAGCAGTAACAGCACATTTTGTTTTTTTGATGGAAGCCAATACTGCTTCTTCATCCAAAGGTTTAATCGTATGAATGTTGATCACTTCAACGGAAATACCTTTTTCCTGTAATTGCAAACCGGCTTGTATTGCATACCAAACCATATGGCCACAGGCAAAGATGGTAACATCGGTGCCATCGCTGAACTTTTGTGCTTTACCAATCACGAAATCGCCTTCTGCAGGGGTGAAGATGGGCCATACAGGCCGACCGAAACGCAGGTAAACAGGTCCGTGGTATTCTGCCACAGCCATTGTTGCCTGTTTTGTTTGGTTATAGTCGCAAGGAACAATCACCGTCATACCAGGTAACATCTTCATCAAACCAATATCTTCTAAAATCTGGTGTGTTGCACCATCTTCACCCAGTGTTAAACCGGCGTGTGATGCACAGATCTTTACATTCTTATCGCTGTAAGCAACACTCTGACGGATCTGATCGTACACACGACCTGTACTGAAGTTGGCAAACGTTGTGGTGAAAGGAATTTTACCGCCAATAGTTAAACCGGCAGCAATGCCAATCATGTTCGCTTCGGCAATACCTACCTGTATAAAACGTTCAGGAAATTCTTTAATAAAAGCCTGGAGTTTCATTGAACCGGCCAGATCGGCGGTTAGCGCTACTACGTTTTCGTTTTTACGGGCTGCTTCTAAAATACCATCGCCAAAACCGCTACGGGTATCTTTATTGCCACTTACCTGGATATCCTGTAATGCCATTTGCAGAAGTTTAAAAAGAGATTTGTTATGTTTTTTTAGCAGGCGAAGCAAGCTTTCTGCCTGAATTTCGCTGCAAAGAAAAGGGAAAGTTTTGAGTTAGCCCTGACAAGAATTGGCTTTATTGCCAATTCTTCGTCATACATATTAACAAGTATTGCGTTCACAGAATTTGGGTTAGGGTAAAACAAAAAATCGCAGACCGAACCTGAGTCGGTCTGCGATTTTTGTTGCAGCAATAAGCTGCTTTATTGCATTAATTCAAGATACTGTTTTGACTTCCGTAAAGGCTTTCGTCTTTTTTCACCTTTAGCTCCCATTGCCAGGCGGTTTCCATCATTTGTTCAAGGCTATATTGGGGATTCCAGCCTAAACGGGTTCTTGCTTTATCGTTGTTGGCATAAGTGGCCACCACATCACCTGTGCGGCGTGGCCCAATTTTATAATTGAGTTTTTGTCCACTTACTTTTTCAAACATATTAATCGCTTCCAGTACTGTTACGCCATTGCCAGTTCCGAGGTTGAACACTTCGCAGCGGGAAAGATTTTTTTGTTCTACGAGGTAATCAATTGCCAGCGTATGTGCATGTGCAAGGTCGCACACATGAATAAAATCACGCACACAGGAGCCATCTCTTGTTGGGTAATCATTACCAAATACGGTCATCTGCGGAAGTTTTCCGATTGCTGTTTGTGTAATGGCAGGCACCAGGTTCTGCGGCTTACCCAAGGGTAATTCACCAATAATGCAACTGGGGTGAGCACCAACGGGGTTGAAGTAGCGCAGCAAAATGGCATTGGTTGAAAAACTCTTTACCGATTCGCTTACGATCTGTTCGCCCATTTGCTTGGTGTATCCGTAAGGACTTTCAGCTGGTTTGGGTGGCGTATCTTCTGTTACCGGCACAGTATCAGGATTACCATATACTGTGCAGGAAGATGAGAATACAAAATGCGGTATCTGGAACTCCTGCACGCATTTCAACAGGTTGATGAGCGAAAGCAGGTTGTTTTCAAAGTACATCAAGGGGCGTTCAACACTTTCACCAACTGCTTTGTAAGCAGCAAAATGAATAACACCGGTAATGTCGGGGTTTTCCTGCAACACAGCGTATGTTTCATCGTAGTTACAGAGGTCAACTTTGTAGCTCTTTACTTTTTTGCCAAGAATTTTTTCAGCGCCTTCCAGCAGCTTGGTATTGGAGCGTGAATTATTATCTACACAAACAACATCGTATCCGTTTTCAACAAGATCAACAATGGTGTGTGCTCCTATATAACCACATCCGCCTGTAACTAAAATCTTTTTCATATTTAATTATTGCTGTATTGTTTTATTGTTTGATGAGATTCATGATATACTGTCCGTAACCGCTTTTCAATAATGGTTTGGCCAGTTCCTGTAATTGCTCTGTTGTAATAAATCCTTTCCGCCATGCAATTTCTTCAATGCAGGCGATCTTAATACCTTGTCGCTGCTCAATTACCTGTACAAACTGTGAGGCCTGCATCAGAGAATCAAATGTACCTGTATCTAACCAGGCAGTGCCACGGTCGAGTATTGACACCTTCAATTTACCAAGTTTCAGGTATTCTTTATTCACATCGGTAATTTCATATTCACCACGGGGGCTTGGTTTCAACTCCTTGGCGATTTTCACCACATCATTATCATAGAAATATAAACCGGGAACTGCGTAATTACTTTTTGGGTTTGATGGTTTTTCTTCAATGCTCAACGCATTCATGTTCTCATCAAAATCAACCACACCATAGCGTTCAGGATCGCTCACATGATAAGCGTAAATGATACCACCATCAGGATCGGTATTGTTGGCGAGCAATTTGCCTAACCCGGCACCATAAAAGATATTATCACCAAGCACGAGTGCTACTTTATCGTTCCCAATAAATTTTTCACCTATCACAAATGCCTGGGCAAGTCCGTTTGGTACGGCCTGTTCAGCGTAAGAAAATTCAACGCCTAAATTCTTTCCATCTCCTAACAGCCGTTTGAAATTGGGCAAATCCTGTGGTGTGGAGATGATCAGGATTTCACGGATGCCTGCCATCATCAGTACCGATAATGGATAATAGATCATCGGCTTATCATAGATCGGCATGATCTGTTTGCTGATGGCAAAGGTGATGGGGTGTAATCTTGTTCCGGAACCTCCGGCAAGAATAATTCCTTTCATATAGTTTATTAATTGAGGCGCAAAGATGCAACTACCTGTCAGAAATAAAAAATCCAACCTTGGGGGCTGGATTTTTCAAAAATTATTCAATACTGTTTAATTAAAACCGGGAATAAAGAAGTGAAACAGGGCATATACCAACGCTGCCACTAACGCACTAACGGGAATGGTCAATATCCATGCCCACAGCAGGTTGATGGTTACACCCCAACGCACCGCACTCAAACGCCTTGTTGCACCCACACCCACAATTGAACCGGTGATGGTATGTGTTGTACTTACCGGCGCACCTAAGTTTGCCGCAGTAAACAGGGTAATAGCACCGGCTGTTTCAGCAACCACACCTTCAAGCGGTGTTACTTTGGTGATTTTTGTACCCATTGTTTTAATGATCTTCCATCCACCACTCATGGTACCTAAGGCAATGGCTGAGTAACAGGCAATGGGAATCCAGTTGGGCATTTCACCTAAATGGAACTGAGTAGGATCGTAGGCAATTAAAGCAGCCATGATAATACCCATTACTTTTTGTGCATCGTTACCGCCATGACCAATACTGAAGATGGCCGAAGAAACCAGCTGTAGTTTTTTATACATGTTTGCGGTGCGGTAAGCCGTTTCGCCACGCCAGTGATTATAGATATAGGTACTTACGAAAATAACACCGAGTGCAAGCAAGGCCCAGCGTTCAAAATCCTTTTTAAACGGAATGAAGAGAATGCTTCCGGCAACAAGTGCAACAATGATTGCGATCTTGAGCCAGAAATTACGTTGGATGGTTACAAACGTTATAAAGATAGAAATGACCATTCCAATAATAGGCGCAAGAATAATAAAGATGAGTGTTTTGTAGATGCTCGTTGGATCAATACTCTGGAAACCGGCATGCGCAATAGCTGCTCCCGCAAAACCACCAATCAATGTATGTGATGATGAAGAAGGAATACCATACCACCAGGTAAGCAGGTTCCAGAAAATAGCTGCCACCAAACCGGAAAGTACAAGCGGCATGGTGATAAATTCTTTATGTACTGTTTTTGCAATGGTATTTGCTACTGCATGATCAGTAAAAATGAAAAAAGCCACGAAGTTGAAGAAGGCTGCCCATATAACTGCCTGGAAAGGAGTTAATACTTTGGTAGAAACAATGGTGGCAATGGAGTTGGCCGCATCATGAAACCCATTGATATAATCGAAGATGAGTGCAAGTGCTATGATGATTACAAGTAAAGTCATAAGATCAATTTGAAAATAAAGGGGTTTGAAAATTTGAAAATGATGTCAGCATCCACACGCTTTGCATTTTCAAATTGGTACATTGTCAAATTTTCAAATTGGGTTATGCGTATTTAACAATGATGGATTCAATAACATTGGCTGCATCTTCGCACTTATCGGTTGCAATTTCCATCACCTGATAGATCTCTCTTTTCTTGATCACTTCTTTTGCATCGTTCTCAGTTGCAAACAGGCGTTCAATGCTGTAATCAAATACATCATCGGCCTGGTTTTCGATGCTGTTGATACGCACCAGTGCATCGGTGATCTGGCGCATATTTTTCATATCCTTCAAACCGGTAACAGCTGTTTTAATGTTTTCGCAACCTTGTTCAATCAATTCAGCCATTTTGCTGAAACTCTCATGTTGCGGATCAACACGGTAGAAGTTGATCTTTTTTGCTGAAGCAAAAATATAATCGGCCACATCATCCATTGCAGTGGCGAGGTAGTGAATATCTTCACGATCGAAAGGAGTAATAAAGTTACGGCTCAGTTCAGTAAAGATCTTGTGGGTAAGATCATCGTTTTTATGTTCCAGGTCTTCAATCTGGCGAAGAATATCGGCCCTAATATCAAACTCACGCTCATTCACCATTTTCTTTAACAACACGGCCATTTCTAATGAGGTTACAGATACTTCTTCAAACAACTGGTAAAAAATACGGTCTTTGGGTAAGAAGAACTTCATGAAAGAATTAATAACTGACATAGCGGTTTTTAAATTTCGGCAAAGGTAAAATATTGGCTTTGCGGCCTTACTGAAATGGGGGACTTAATAATTTCTTAACATTGGGCTTTACTTGCAGGTCTAACTTTGCAGCGCTTAAGGAAATTTACATGAACAAATTGTTTTATAGGGCTCTGTTTGCCCTGCTATTCGTTATGCCTGTTTCAGGCAAAGCCCAGTTTCTGATGGATATGATTGATACAACCAAAGAGGCGGGCAAGGGAATGCTTGGCATTTACAAGAAATTTGACCACTTACGTCTTTCTGGCTACATTCAGCCTCAATTCCAACTGGCACAATCAAAAGGTATTAGGAATTTTGAAGCATCGGATTTTGCAGCCAACGTAAACAACCGGTTAATGTTGCGCCGCAGCCGTGTGCGTATAGATTATGTTCATTTTGGCAAAGAGGCAAGGCCTGGTGTGCAGATCGTTTTCCAGTTTGATGTGAATGAGCGTGGCTTCACCATTCGTGATGTATGGGGGCGTTTGTTTGAAAATAAATACCAACTATTTGCTTTCAGCACCGGTATGTTTGCCCGGCCGATCGGTTACGAGGTAAATCTTAGCAGCAGCGACCGTGAAAGTCCTGAACGGGGTCGCATGAGCCAAACCCTCATGAAGAGTGAGCGTGACCTTGGTGCCATGCTTACGTTTGAACCAAGAAAGAAAAATCATAAGCTCCGTTATTTAAAAATGGACCTGGGTTTGTTTAACGGGCAGGGGATCAACGCCACCGGTGATTTTGATAATACAAAAGATATGATGGCAAGAATTGCATTGAAGCCTTATCCTGTTGGAAAGAAATTCATTATCTCTTCCGGCGTATCTTTTTTAAATGGTGGATTGCTGCAAAACACAAAGTATAAGTACAAAACAGCCGAGGATGCAGGCAAAACAAAAGTGATGGTTGATTCCTCGTTCACCAATATTGGTGCTGTTTCTCCAAGAAAATATTACGGAGCCGATCTTCAAGTGAAGTTCCGCAACCGAAAAGGGTTTACTGAATTAAGGGGCGAATATTTAGCCGGTACGCAAACAGGAACTGCTTCGAACAGTGAAACGCCCATTGCTTTAGTTACTGCAAATGATGGGTTTCATATCCGTCAATTTAACGGAGCATATTTTTATTTTCTACAACACCTGTTCTCTGAACAACATCAGCTTGTTGTAAAATACGATTGGTACGATCCTAACAGCAAAGCAAAAGGAATGGAGATTGGTGTACCGGGATCAAACTTATCTGCAGCTAATATAAAATACTCAACACTTAACATTGGCTACGTTAATTATATTACAGAGAATGTAAAACTTCTGCTTTACTACGCTATTGTTAAGAATGAAAAAACACAGTTGACAGGTTATACAAAAGATATTAAAGACAATGTGTTTACCTGCCGTTTACAGTTCCGTTTCTAAAGCTGTTAACATTGGCTTAATATGCAGGTAATGTTTCCTTAACATGGCCTTCACTTTGCGATAACATTACAGGGCTTCCTTTGCAGCATCAACCTGATACTATGCAAAGGAAAAATTTAAGGAAGTTAATTACCCTCTTTTCACTCTTATTCATCGCCCTCTCTACATCTGCACAAACCATCCGCTTAAATGGCCGTGTGCTCAACCAAAAGAATGAACCTGTTGCCGGAGCGTCGATCTCTGTATCTCAGATAAGCCGCTCTTTTGCAGCTGATATTGAAGGCCGGTTTGTAATCAGTTTAGAAGCAGGAAAGAAATATACATTCACCGTTACCGCTGTTGGTTATCAAACCAAGGCCGTGGATGAAGTGGAAGTAAAAGCAACTGAGGTAGATAATAATATCACTATCCTCTTGAATGTTGCTGCAAAAGAAGGAACAGAAATTGTGATTCGCAGCACAGCCCGTAAAGAAAACACTTCCGGATTATTAAGTTTTCAACGCAACAACACTTCTTTATCAAGTGGCTTGTCTGCCGATTTCATCCGTCGTACACCCGATAAAAACACAGGTGAAGTATTGAAGCGTGTTAGTGGTGCATCTATCCAGGATAATAAATTTGTGATCGTTCGTGGTTTGAGCGACCGTTACAACCAGGCGCTCATCAATGGTGCACAGTTACCATCATCTGAACCGGATAAGAAAGCGTTTTCTTTCGATGTAATTCCTTCTCAGCTTATTGATAATATCATCATCAACAAAACTGCAACACCTGATTTAACAGGTGAGTTTGCAGGTGGGTTGGTGCAGATCAATACAAAAGATATTCCTACAAAGAATTCATTAACACTGGGCGTTGGCTTTGGTTTTAATACACAATCTGCGTTTAAGCAATTCATCAGCAACGAACGTGGGGCCACTGATTATTTGGGGTTTGATGACAGAAGAAGTTTACCTTCATCGTATCCTCAAAAATATGGTGCATATAATGCGTTAACACAAGAGCAGAAGCAGGATGTTGCAAGATCATTTCGTGATGATGTGTGGGCCGAGCATAATTCAACTGCCGGACCAATACAATCGTATAATCTTACATGGGCTAATGCAGTAAGAAATGAGAAAGGCGGAGCGTTTGGATCGGTAATCGGATTCACATACCGTAATTCGAAGCTACTGTACAATGCAAACAAAACTTTTCTTGAAGCTAATGGGCAAGACAAAACATACGACTATATAGACAAGCAGAATAAGTATAGTACTAATGTTGGCGCCATAGCAAATTTTGCATGGTCAAAGAAAAAACATAAAGTAGCGTTCAAGAATTTATTTAATCAATTATTTGAAGACAATTATTATCAACGCACAGGTGTTAATGAAAATCCTTCTTATGTAGAATTAAGGTCATCTGCAATAAGCCAGCGTAGTCTTCTTTCATCGCAATTGGAAGGAACGCATACGTTCTGGAATAGTTTGAAATTATTATGGAATGCTAACTACTCCTATAACCACAAAGAACAACCTGATTTACGTGTTATTTCATATACAAGCGATCTGGCAAGGACAACGCCTTTAGCAATAAACCTGAGAGGTAATAATACAAACCGTTTCTTCAGCAACCTTACCGACCATGCTGTTGGTTATAATGCATCGCTTGCTTATGATTTTAAAATTGGTGAGCAAAAGCAAACCATTAAAATTGGCGGTAATGCAACGGTAAGGTTTAGAGATTTCTCTGCTATTATTTTGGGTTATGAAGAACCAAGTGATCATTCACTTACAACGCTTCCTTTCAACCGGATTTTTTCTAAGGAAAATATGAAATCGGGTGGATTTGAGCTGAGTACCGATTTACAAAACCCTTCTAATAAATATATTGGCATATCAGCCTTAAATGCCGGTTTTATTATGTTCGATAATAAAATTGCAGACAACTGGAGAATTGTATGGGGTTCGAGAATAGAGAGTTTTCAACAATTCTTAAAATCGAATGATCAAAGAAGTGATAAAGCTGTTATTGTTAACAGCGAAAAGATCGACATACTTCCCTCTGTTAATCTCACATTTAGCCCTAGCACAAAAACAAATGTAAGGTTAGCAGCTTCAAAAACAGTTGCACGACCTGAGTTCAGGGAAATTGCCGGATTTTCTTTTTTCGATTTTGAACAGATTGCATCTACAACAGGCTTGGCCAGTCTTAAGCGAAGTGCTATTGTGAACGGGGATCTTCGATACGAGTTATATCCGAAAGCTGGTGAAGTACTTTCTATAGGAATATTTTATAAAAAATTTACTGACCCTATTGAGTTACGTTTGGCAAGTACAAGTGCTCCCACACGTCGTGAGTATATTTTCCAGAATGCTGAAACAGCAACCTTGTATGGTACTGAAATAGAATTCAGAAAAAACCTGTCATTCCTCTCAAAATCTACAGAATGGTTAGAGCGCTTGTTTGTTACGGGTAACGCATCAGTTATTTTTTCTGAAGTAACGCTTGGCGGCTTAGATCAATCGGGCAATCCACTTCCTCCTTTGAAGCGTCCGCTTCAAGGTCAATCGCCATACCTTGTAAATGCAGGAGTTCAATACGATTCAAAAGCTGGAACGGGTATGTCTCTCTTGTATAACAGAATCGGACAACGCCTCGCATTGGTTGGTAATGCGACAATTCCTGATTTTTACGAACGCTCACGTGATTTGTTAGACTTCCAGGTTTCGCAAAAAATATTGAAGCGTAAAGGAGAAGTAAGATTAACAGTAAGCGATATTTTAAACCAACCGATTTCTTTATACGCAAACAAGAACGACCGTAAATCATACGATAAGAACCAGGATTGGATATTCAGCTCTTATACTCCCGGTACAACATTCACGGTTGCCTTCACTTACGACTTTGATTTAAAAGGAAAATAAACACATCAATAAACAAACAACGAAACAGAATATGAAACAGTTTTTTTGGACACTCGCTGCTGTTATAACTGTAAGCTCTACTGCTTGTATTAAAGTAGCTGTAGATGACTCAGTCACAAACAATGGTTCAACTACACCGGTTGGTACTACATTGCAGGATAAATTTATCTCTTCAAAAGTAATTACAGGTGTAATTAATGAAAATGTGGAATTGCCAAAAGGTAAGTATACTCTGAAAGGATATGTGTATGTAAACAACCGTGCACGTTTAACCATTGCTGCGGGTTCAATTATTTTAAGCGACACCATAAATAAAGGAGCCTTAATTATTGAACAAAACAGCAGGCTGATTGCCGATGGTAAAGCAAGTGATCCAATTATATTTTCTTCGGGCAAAAAACCTGGAGAACGTAAACCAGGCGATTGGGGTGGTATTGTATTATTAGGAAACGCACCTACCAACCGCACAACAACTCCCGTAATTGAAGGAGGCATTAACGCAGTATATGGCGGAAGCATTGCAGCTGATAACAGTGGTATTATCCGTTATGTGCGTATCGAGTTTGCAGGTATTGCGGCCGATCCAAACTCAGAGATCAATGGCTTAACACTTGGTGGTGTTGGTAGTGGTACAATAATAGAAAATGTACAGGTATCGTATGGTAATGATGATGCATTCGAGATATTTGGCGGTACTGTAAATGCAAAGAACCTGATTGCTTTTGCAACAGCTGATGATGATTTTGATTTCGATTTTGGTTATGTTGGTCGTATCCAGTTTGCAGTTTCATTGCGTGATCCTTTATTTGTAGATGGCGGCGATGCAGGTAATGGTATTGAGTGCGATAATGATGGCACAGGTACAACTGCTGGTCCTCGTACACGTCCTCAATTAAGCAACTTTACATTTGTTGGTACAAATAGTGCAACTGGTACTTTAACTAATCATAATTTTGCAAATCGTTTTCGCAGATCATCTCATTTTTCTTTGACAAACTCTATTCTTCTTGGTTACCAAAAAGGTGGTTTTGTCATGGAAAGCGATTCTACTGCCGCTGCATACATCGATGGTCGTTCACGTTTCCGTCACAATCTTGTGAATGCTGTAGTTGAGCCTTATAAGGCAGGTACTTCATCTGCACCTGTTACATTAATTAATGCAGCGGGTATTCAAGCCAAAGCAGAAGGCGTTGATAGCTGCAAAACATATACATCTGCAGCTGATGTAATGTTGGAAAATCCATTCAACCTTGCCGCTCCTAACTTTTTACCAAAAACAGGTAGTCCTGCGTTAAGCGGAGCAAGCTTCTTTGGTTTAACAGGATTTACTACTACTACTTATGTTGGTGCATTTGGCACAACAAACTGGACAAGTGGTTGGGCTAGTTTCACACCTCAAACAAACGTATACTAATATATTTTACTCGCAAGAGTAAATAAGGATTTCCTTAAGCAAGTATCCTCTATTCAGCCTCCTGTTCTCAGGGGGCTTTTTTATTGATGAACGCTGCTTGCTGTAAGCTACTAGCTGCCCGCAAAAAACACTTAATACACGCTATATTTTTTATTGGCGAGCAGCAAGCAGCGATAAGCGTGAAGCTTTCTTCTTTCGAAATAACAATTCCTACATGCTGTGGTAATACTCCGGTAAAACTGCAACTGCATCTTTACAGCATCAGTAAAAAAACTTAATCGTTTAGCACAGTTTATAGCAATCAATCGAGGGTTCATTTTTCTCATGACTTGACTGGGAACTACACCGTTCTGATTCTTCAGGACGGTCTTTTTATTTTAGACGAAGAAGGTGACGATAGGTATGCCATATTTTCAACACGTTGACAAAACTTATGAGATTGTAATAAATATGGCATACCTGTGTTTTCCTTTGCGCCATTGCTCTTTTGCGAGCTTTGCGTAAAACTTCTTTACTTATTCTCCTTCCACTTCCTCACGGCCCTGGAGAGTAAAACCAAATGTAGTACCCACATCGAGCCGGCTGCGTACATGCATGGTTTGCCCGTGTGCTTCAATGATATGTTTACAGATAGCAAGGCCAAGGCCGCTGCCGGTTACATCAAGGCTTCTGCCGGTATCGGTTCTGTAAAAACGTTCGAAGATGCGGAATAAGTATTTTTCAGGAATGCCAATGCCATCGTCACTGATCTCAATT
>JAKFDY010000534.1:0-11798 GCA_036675885.1 Lacibacter sp.
AAGGAAAAGATGAATACATCATTGTTGTTGGATCGAATGATCGCTCAACAAAAGGTGATCTGAACATTGCTACCAAAGAAAAGACGGATCTGATGCATAAAGCATTTTCGCATCAGCCCAGTCGTAACGATGCACTTATCTGGCTCACGAGAACCTATGCAGAAGACAGTTTATATGCTGAAGCATATAGCCTCGTCAACCTGTTACGGAAAGATCCCACTTTCCCTAAACGGTTACACGGTAAACTGAATGAAGTGCAGGCTTATACCTTTTACAGGCAGGCACAATGGGACAGCACGGCCTTTTATTTAAAAGACGCATTGAGCGAAGCAGCTGATAAAACAGAGTTGGCACGTTGGGAATATTTGCTGGCGCAGTTGTATGCAAAAACAAATCAGCCTGAACCTGCTTCTACTTATTTCAACAAAGCAAAATCGCATACTACCGATCCTGTGCTGTACATTCATGCACGTATTTATGAAGCACAGTTAGTGAAGAAAGAAGGCGGCGATGCAGTTACTGAAACCTTAGCTGATCTGTTGAAGCTTTCAAAGAAAGAACGTTTTGATGGGTATGAAGATGTGTTGTTCTATGCAGCAGCTGGTATGGCTTTGGAAAAAGGCGATACAACACAGGCAATGACTTTATTGAAACGCAGCGTTTCTTACATGCCTGAAAATCCATCTACAAAGAATAAAGCATTTGTAAAACTTTCTGACCTGGCATATGCACGCAGAGATTATACGCTTGCGTCCAACTCACTTGATAGTGTAAACATGCAGGACCCTGCTCTTGCAGATATGAGTGCACAGCTGCAAATAAAACAGCAAATGCTGAAACAGCTGGTGAACTTAATTACCATTGTTAAACAGCAGGACAGTTTGCAGGCTGTTGCCAAGATGTCCGAAAAAGAAATGGATGCTTACCTGAAATCACTTGCACGCAAACTTCGCAGGCAACGTGGTTTAAAAGAAGAAGCTGCTTACACACCAACATTAGCTGTGAATAACGGGACAACTGATAACACACCTATTTTCACCAATGCAGGCAGTGGCAACAGTTGGTATTTCTATAATGCGGCACAAAAGTCGAGAGGCTTCAGCGAGTTTAAATCAAAATGGGGCGCTCGTCCGAATGTAGATAACTGGCGCAGGCAGGATGCAGTTGATGCGGCCAAACCTGAGAAACAAGCTCCTCAGTATGATCATAGTGCAGGAGAAGAAGTAAGTATTGAAGCAGATAAAATTCCGGAAGACGAATTAACGGTTGATGGTTTGAAAAGCCGTTTACCGCTTACTGAAGAGAAACTACTTGCATCAAACAGGAAAATTGCAGAATCATTATTTGAGCAGGGACAGATTTACAAAAACCAGCTCGAAGATTATGAGCAGGCAGCCATTGTTTTTGAAGAGATCTGGAAACGCTTTGGCAATTATGAAAAAGAACAAGATGTATTATTTGAGTTGTATTACTGTTATACCAAAATTGGTGATAAAGAAAAAGCAGCTTACTTCCATGATCAGTTGAATAAGAAATATCCAGGTGGCGATATGGTGCAGAAAATAAATGCATCGAAAAATCCTGTGGTTATTTCGAAAGATGCAAAGACAATTGCTTACGAAAATATTTACAACCTGTTTATCTCCGGAAAATTTGACGAAGCACAACAGGAGAAAAAACTGGCTGATTCACTTTATGGAAGTTCTTACTGGACGCCGCAGTTGTTATACATTGAATCATTGTATCACATCAAACAAAAAAATGACAGTGTAGCCATTGTTACGTTAACCAATCTTGAACGCAATTTCCCCGGCACACCAATGGCGGAGAAAGCAGCAGTAATGAAAGATGTGGTAAGCCGCCGTGCAGAAATTGAAGATTATCTCACACGCACCAATATTGTTCGCCAAACAGAAGACAGTGTGGTGATACCGTTTGATGAAGGCACAAAAGTAACTAAGGTTGTGCAGGAAATAAAGAAAGACTCAAGCAATCAAATTAAACCGATCAACCTTCCCGGTCAGAACAATGCCAACATTCAAAGACCTGTTGCACCAATTGAAAAAACGGATGCGAATAAAACAGACCGTAACAATGCAGGCAAACCCATCATTGGCAATAAGCCCGGCATGGATACAACAACCATCAAACCGCTGAAAGAAGGTAAAATTGAAATGGCTTATATCTATAATGCCACCGATCCTTATACTGTGCTGATGTATTTTGATGAAGTAGACCCGGTTTATTTAACAGAAGCCAGAACGGCTTACCAACGTTATAACTCGTCTTCATTTGGCGGTCAGAATATTCCCCTTAAAATTTATGAAGGCGATAAAGAGAATACCTGGATGGAAATGGGACAGTTTTCTGATGTAACAACCGCACTTGGGTACATGGAAGAATGGAAAAAGAATGCCCGCCAGATCGTTCCATGGCTGCCCGAGCTGAAATATAATTTTGTCATTATCTCCGACCGAAACCTGGAAATGTTAAAATCCAGGAAGAATATGGAAGAATACAGGACCTTTTTACGTCAGTACATCAAGGATAAATTTTAGGAATTCTTCTTCCTGTTGCCTCCCTGAATTGTTTTAGATTTGTCTGGTATTGAATTTGCTTATAATCGCATCTCATATACACATCTTATGCGTAAACCAATCAAGTATTTATGGCGTGCCTTTTTCATCGGTATGGGGTTGTTTATCCTCCTGGTGATTGGTGCCAATTTCGGTCTGCTGGGCAAAATGCCCTCTATTGAAGAACTGGAAAATCCGTCTGCTTCCCTGGCAAGTGAAGTCATTGCATCCGACGGTACAATGATGGGTAAATTTTACCTGGAAGACCGTACTAATGTAGAGTACAAAGACATTTCAAAAAATATTGTGAATGCATTGATTGCTGCCGAAGACGAGCGTTTTTATGAACACTCCGGTATTGATGGCCGTGCCCTTGCACGTGCCATTGCAAAACTTGGCAGCGATGGTGGTGGCAGTACCATCACCCAGCAATTAGCATTGAATCTTTTCCGTGAACGTGCAAAAAATAAATTCCGTCGTGTATTACAGAAAATACAGGAATGGATCATTGCCGTAAAACTTGAACGCAACTTCACCAAAGATGAAATCGCTGCATTATACCTCAACACTGTTGAATACAGCGATAATGTGTTTGGCATCCGCAATGCATCAAAAACATTTTTTCAGAAAGAACCATCATTGGTGACAGTTGATGAAGCCGCTTTGCTGATCGGTATGGTGAACGCACCTTACGCTTACAATCCACGTTTGTTTCCGCCAAGAGCCATGCAAAAAAGAAATGCGGTGATCAATGATATGGTGCGTAACAAATTTGTAAGTGAATCAGATGCGGAGAAACTAAAAAACAAACCCATCAATCTCAAGTATAAAAAACTTGATGAAAGTACAGGCCTGGCTCCTTACTTCCGTGAAGTGTTGCGTGACCAGATGAAGAAGTGGGCTAAAGAACACAAAAAAGCAAACGGTGAGAGCTATAATATTTATCAAGATGGGTTGAAGATTTATACCACTATTAACCCACGTATGCAATTGTATGCAGAAGAAGCTGTATCAAAACACATGAGCGCACTGCAAAAAAATTACTGGACGTTACCATGGGTAAAAAACAACAGTATATGGAAGGGGCATGAAAATATTCTGGAACGTGGAATGAAAGACAGTGACCGTTGGAAAAAAATGGAAGCTGCCGGTATTGATGAAGCAGAGATTCGTAAAGTCTTCAAAACAAAAACAAAGATGAAGGTGTTTGCGTGGAACTCTAAGAGAGAAACGGATACCATCATGACACCTTATGATTCCATACGTTATCATAAGATGATCATCCAGACAGGTTTTATGGTAATGGATCCTTTTACCGGCGAAGTAAAAGCATGGGTTGGTGGTGTGAACTTTAAAAATTTCAAATTCGATCACGTTAATATTAATACTAAACGCCAGGTAGGTTCTTCGTTTAAACCTTTGCTATATGCCTATGCCGTTGAAAATGGATTTACTCCTGAAACACCTTTACCTCCCGGGCCAACAAACCTTGGTGGTAAAATGATTTCAGGAAAAGGCGGGCCAATGGCTATTTGCCTGGCTTATTCCTATAACCCGGGTGCCGCTTATTTAATGAATCAGTTTGGCGTTAAAAGTGTAATCAATTTTGCACAGAGTGCAGGTATTAAAAGTGAAATGCCTCCCTACCCTTCAATCGCATTGGGTAGTGCCGACATCAGCGTGTATGAAATGATGCAGAGTTATACCATGTTCCCAACTAATGGCATGAGTACACAGCCAATTTATGTTACCCGTATTGAAGACCGCAATGGAAATATTCTGCAAACTTATGCACCCGAACAAAAAGTGGTGATGAGTGAAGCAGCAGCCTTTACCATGGTAAAAATGATGCAGGGTGTGGTTGATATTGGCACCGGCCGTCGTTTACGTGGTATGGGGCTTACCGGAGAAATTGCTGGTAAAACAGGAACTACGAACGATAATACAGATACCTGGTTTCTCGGTTACACACCACAGTTATTAGCTGGCGGATGGGTTGGTTGTGATGATCCTTTCCTGAAAATGGTGGGCGAAGGTAACCGCACAGCTTTACCGATCTGGGGCTATTTCTTTGAACGTGTGCTGAACGATAAAACATTGGGCATTTCAAAAGATGCAAAGTTTGTACAGCCGGAAAGTATGAAAGTGGAAACCTTTATGGATTATGAAAACTTTGCAGAGAAATACCGTAACGAACCCGATGCTGAGAACCCTGACGCCGGGAATGGTACTTCTTCTGATTACAATGATCTGAAGTTAACACCTGATCCAACGCTTGGTCCTGAATCGCAGATCAGCGAAGAGCAAAAAGTATTGCAGGAAGCAAAGAAACAAGCGGACAAAAATCCGGAACAGAAAAAAGATCAGACAAAGCCAACCACAACCGATCCAAAGAAAGACAGCACCAAAAAGAAATGGTGGCCTTTCCGGAAAAAGAATAATTAACTAAAATCCCCGTAATGATTACGGGGATTTTTTGTGCATTGGCATGCATTATTTATAACAACCAGATGAACTTCATCGGCCTTCAAAAAAATATGGTACACTTCAAATGCTCTTACGATAATGAAGTACTCCAGGCAAGTTTGTAAATACCGTCATCTCCTTTTACACAAGTGAACAGGAAGTTTGTAATAAACGGAATGTTCAACTGCTCAGTGCCTTCTGTTAATGCAACAGTTCCACTGAGATAAATGGAAGATGATGATGTTTCTAACGCTTCGCTGTCAACAGGTACCTTCTGATGGCCAAAACCGAGATCATAGCGACGGTAAGCCAATTGTTCGATCATATTTTCCAACAGATCGGGCTGGTCGAGCGTAGCGGCAATGTGAATTAAGTTGTTCATGATCCTTTCTTTTGAGTAGATCATCCAATCGCCTCATTTGTTACCAAACTCTCATTCATTAGATGCTGTAACCGCTATTCTGATTAATAAAGAAATGTGAAAGCTTTAAAAAGCTGCATGTGTGTATAAACTCAGAGGCTAATATTTCCAATTGCACTTAGGCATATTTTTGCATCTTTGCAGCAAACAAACTACTGATTATCATGTGTGGAATCGTTGGCTATATAGGGTCAAGGGAAGCCTATCCCGTTGTATTAAAAGGACTCAAACGACTTGAATACCGTGGCTACGACAGTGCCGGTGTGGCGCTGCTCAATCACGGAATGAAAGTGTACAAGAAGAAGGGTAAAGTCGCCCAACTCGAGGAAGAAGTAATTGGCAAAGACATTCAATCAAACATTGGCATTGGTCATACCCGTTGGGCCACGCATGGTGAGCCAAGCGACCGAAATGCACACCCACATGTTTCGAATAACGGGAAGCTGGCCATGATCCACAACGGTATCATTGAAAACTATGTATCCATCAAAAACGAGTTGCTGAAAAAAGGCTACACGTTTAAAAGCGATACCGATACAGAAGTACTCCTCAACTTTATTGAAGATATTAAAACCAACAACGAATGCTCGCTTGAAGAAGCAGTTCGTATTGCCTTGAAACGTGTTGTTGGTGCATATGTGATCTTATTGATTGATGAAGACACGCCTGATACCATTATTGCAGCACGCAAAGGAAGTCCCTTGGTAATTGGCATTGGCAAGAATGAACATTTTCTTGCCAGTGATGCATCACCTATTATTGAATACACCAAAGAAGTGGTGTATGTAAATGATTACGAGCTGGCAATTGTAAAAGCCGATGAATTGGTCTTAAAAAATCTCGGCAACGAAAAAATCACTCCATACGTTCAGAAGCTTGATCTTGAACTGGCCGCCATTGAAAAAGGCGGTTACGATCATTTTATGATCAAAGAAATCAATGAACAACCACATACCATTTATGATTGTTTACGTGGCCGTTTAGATCCAGTTGCAGGAACTATTACCATGGCAGGCGTGCAAAACAATATGGAGCAATTAAAAAATGCACAACGTATTGTAATGATTGCCTGCGGTACCAGCTGGCATGCAGGCCTTGTAGCTGAATATATTTTTGAAGAGCTCTGCCGCATTCCTGTTGAAGTGGAATATGCATCGGAGTTCCGTTACCGCAATCCTGTTATTAATAAAGGTGATGTGATCATTGCTATTTCACAAAGTGGTGAAACCGCCGATACCATTGTTGCCATTGATAAAGCAAAAGAGCAAGGTGCGTTTATTTTTGGTGTGGTGAATGTGGTAGGCAGTTCTATTGCACGTTTATCACATGCAGGTGCATACACACATGCCGGACCTGAAATTGGTGTGGCAAGTACAAAGGCTTTCACTGCACAGTTAGCTGTGTTAACAATGGTGGCATTAAAGATCGCACTGGAGAAAGGAACGATCACACATGAACGTTATATGCATTTGCTGAATGAGCTGCATGAAATTCCGGATAAAGTAAAATTGTTGCTGGAAGATGCTGATAATGTAAAAGCGATTGCTTTGAAATACAAAGATGCCGGTGATTTTCTTTATCTCGGTCGTGGATATAATTTTCCTGTAGCATTGGAAGGCGCATTGAAGCTGAAAGAAATTTCTTACATCCATGCAGAAGGTTATCCTGCTGCTGAAATGAAACACGGACCAATTGCATTGGTTGATGAAAAACTACCTGTTGTGTTTGTTGCAACGAAAGATGCGTACTACGATAAAATTGTGAGCAATATCCAGGAGATCAAAGCAAGAAAAGGACAAGTAATTGCGGTGATCACAGAGAATGATGAAACCATTCCCACCATGAGTGATGATATTATGTTCGTACCGGAAGCAGATGAAATTGTTGCGCCGATGTTGAGTGTTATTCCGTTGCAGCTGCTCTCCTATTACATCGGTGTGGCAAAAGGTTTGGATGTTGATAAACCCAGAAACTTAGCCAAGAGTGTAACTGTAGAATAGTTTTTAGTTGCGGGTTGCTAACTACATTTCTTCTTCAAACTGCATTTATTCAGACTAACTGAACTTAAATAACCACAAACTAAAAACTACAAACCATAAACCCTATATGAATCAGATCAGCAAAAAACCAATCTCTGAAATTGGTTACAACTTTATACCGGCTGCTTATCTTCCAAAAGGAAAAGATGAGTACTATCTCCGTAATAAACAGAACCGAAGCGGTATTACTTATCGAAAGTTGACTGCGCTGGAGATTGAAGTATTGGTGCGTAACCGAAATGCATCAGACAACTGGAATAATATTCTTGTATCAGATGCCTTCAACCCGGAGCTGGTAAAGAACTGTAAGTTTTTTGGATTGGTACGTATTGGAAAACTGGAACCTTGCTATCTTGAGTTTCATTCCATTAAATTGCAGGTGGGCTTATACAACAGTACCATCATCAGTTGTGATCTTGGTGATAATGTAGTGATCGATAGTGTTCACTATCTCTCCCATTACATCATCGGCAATGAAGTGGTTATTACCAATGTACATGAAATGGGTACCACCGACTATGCAAAATTCGGTAACGGTATTTTAAAAGAAGGTGAAGAAGAACGCATCCGCATCTGGATGGAAGTGTGTAATGAAAATGCAGGCAGAAAAATTATTCCATTCAATGGTATGTTACCCGGCGATGCATGGTTGTGGAGCCGCAACCGAGATAATGAACAACTGCAACAAAAGCTGAAAGAATTTACTGAACTGAAATTTGATAAACTGCGTGGTTATTATGGAAAAGTAGGCGATCGTACGGTTATTAAAAGTTGTTCGATCATTAAAGATGTATGGATCGGCAGTGATGCCTATCTCAAAGGCGCCAACAAATTAAAGAACCTCACCATCAACTCATCACCTGAAGCAAGCTCACAGGTTGGTGAAGGTTGCGAAATGGTGAACGGCATTATGAGTGAAGGTTGTCGTGCTTTCTATGGTGTAAAAGCTGTGCGTTTCTACATGGCTTCTCATTCGCAATTGAAATATGGTGCAAGGCTTATCAACTCTTATCTTGGCAACAATGCTACCATCTCCTGTTGCGAAGTATTGAACTCACTCATATTTCCTGCGCATGAACAACATCACAACAACTCGTTCTTATGTGCTGCAACGGTGATGGGACAAAGCAATATTGCTGCCGGAGCAACATTAGGAAGTAATCACAACAGCCGCAGTGCCGATGGTGAACTGATTGCCGGTAGAGGTTTCTGGCCTGGCTTATGCGTAAGCATTAAACACAATACAAGATTTGCTTCTTACACCTTACTGGCAAAAGGTGATTACCCCGCTGAACTGGATATACCTCTTCCTTTTTCATTGGTAAGTACTGATACTGCACATGATCAGTTGGTGGTGATGCCGGGTTACTGGTTTATGTACAACATGTATGCACTTGCCCGCAATGCATGGAAATATATTGACCGGGATCATCGCATTGACAAAACACAACATCTCGAATATGATTTTCTTGCACCAGACAGTATCAATGAAGTGATCGATGCGTTGCAGCTGTTGGAAAAATATACAGGTAAGGCGTTACTGAAACAAAGCAAAGACAAAAAACTTACAGACGCAGACTATATTAAGGCTGGTAAAAAAGCATTGCTGAATAATGAAGTGCCTGATGATTTAGAAATAACAGCAGATGGTTTTGAAAACAGTAAACGAAAAGTGTTATTGCTGAAGGTGAAAAAAAGTTATATCCTGTTTAAAGAGCTGGTTGATTATTATGCAGCAGAACAAGTGCTGAAGTTTATTGCAACAAATAAATTAAAATCAACTGAAGATCTTTTTGCGAAGCTTCCTAAAAAACAAAAACGTGCAGCTTGGGTAAATATTGGTGGTCAATTGATTCCTGCTGCTGAGTTGGATAAATTAAAGCAACGCATCAGCACAGGTAAAATTAAAAACTGGGATGCAGTGCATGCGTTTTATAAAACACAGGCTGAACAATACCCGCAACAAAAGTTAACTCATGCACTTTCTGCTTTTTATGAAGTAACAGGATTGTCGAAACTGGATAAGAGTAATTTGAAAGATCTCCTGCAAAATTATCTCTATACAAAAACATGGATGGTTGATGGCATTGCATCATCAAGAGCAAAAGACTATACCAATCCTTTCCGCAAAATGGTTTATGAAACAGAAGCTGAGATGGAAGCAGTAACAGGAAAGCTGAGCGAAAATTCATTTATTCTGCAACAGCAGGAAGAATTAAATGCAACCAAAGCAAGCGTACAGAAAGTGATGAAACAGTTTAAACTCTGATCATACAACAATTAGATAGGTATACCCTATTTTTATTTTGTTGATAAATTTCATCAGTTGTTATAAATATGGCATACCTAAGCCGAACTTTTTTGCCGCAGAGAAAAGAGAACGCAAAGATAAACGCAGAGAATACCCTCTGCGTTAAACTCTTTTCCTCCTTTCTCTGCGGTAAAAGATAATTTTGAAACTGCCACTAATCTTTGGGTGAATTTATGAATCGCCTCGTTGATGAATACATCGAAAGCCTGCCCGATGAAAAACGGGAAATTGCTGAACATATCCGTGAGATGATCTTATCACTCATTCCGCATGTGCAGGAAAAACTCAGCTTCAACATTCCTTTCTATCACTATCATGGCATGTACTGTTATATCAACGAAGTGAAAGATGGTATTGATCTGGGTTTGTGTCGTGGTAAAGACCTGGTTGATGTATTACCACAACTTGAACAAGGTAATCGTGTAATGGTGGCATCCGTTATCATCCGCACTAAAAAAGAAATTCTTACAAAAAACATACAGGATGTATTGCTTACTGCAGCTAACTGGCAGGAAGAAGCAAAGCGATTGAAAATATCAATGATCAAGACAAAGAAGAAAAATAAATCAAAGTATAATAGAGTTGTCATCCCGACGAAGGAGGGATCTGTCTTGCGCTCGTACAAATGTTGAACAGATCCCTCGTGCCTCGGAATGACAACTCTATTCCCCAACAAAAAAACCGCTCCAAAAAGAAGCGGCTTTGATATGATCACTGTTGCAACTTAATCGCCCCAGATATTATCTTTTCCATCGAGCCATTTCTTCACCAGGTCAGTTGTAACAGATTTCGGACGCTCTAACGGGAAGCCCAATGCTCTGTCCCAAATCAAACTTGCCATTACACCCAATGCACGGCTTACTGCAAACAACACGGTGTAATATTCATACTCCACCATACCATAATGCACCAGCAAAGCACCACTGTGCGAATCAACATTCGGCCATGGATTTTTTACTTTACCTAATGATTGTAAAATTGGCGGCACCACTTCATAAATATTCCAGACAGTGTTCACCAGTTTATCATCGGGCATATGCTTTTTACCAAACTCCATTTGTGCGGTGAAGCGGGGATCGGTTTTACGCAATACCGCATGACCATAACCCGGTACAACTTTACCTGAGCTTAATGTTTGTGCAACATATTCGGCGATCTGTTCTTTGCTGGGTTCATCGGTACCCAACGCTTCCTGCATTTCAAATATCCACTTAATTACTTCCTGGTTAGCCAGGCCATGTAACGGACCAGCCAAACCATTCATACCTGCTGCATAACTTAAATAAGGATCACTTAATGCAGAACCAACAAGGTGTGTGGTGTGTGCAGACACGTTACCACCTTCATGATCGGCATGAATGGTCATGTACAAACGCATCAGCTCCATAAAACCTTTGTCTTCATAACCGAGCATGTGTGCAAGGTTACCCGACCAATCGAGCAAACCATTCGGATGAATATGATCACCGTTTTTATATTTCCGGCGGTAGATATAAGCTGCAATACGTGGTAAACGTGCAATGAGCGTCATCGCATCATCAAACACAGGTTCCCAGTAATCTTTTTTATTGATGCCTTCGCCATATTGTTTGGCAAACGTACTTTCTGTTTGCAATGCCATTACACCCACCACAAACATCGTCATAGGATGTGTGTGAAGCGGCAATGCATCAATTGCATCAAACACATGATTCGGTACATGACTGCGGCGCTGCCAGTTATCAGTAACTGAGTTTACCATTTCTTCATCAGGCAAATCGCCGGTAAGCATCAGGTAAAACAAACCTTCAGGCAGTGGTTGCTCACCACCATTTGGGAACTTAGGTAATTTTTGTTGTAACTCTGGAATAGTAAAGCCACGAAAACGGATACCTTCCTGTGAATCGAGCAAAGATGTTTCGGTTACCAAACCTGTAATGCCACGCATACCCTGGTAGATCTGTGACAGTGTAACTTCACCCGCCACTTTATTACCATGTTCTTTC
>JAKFDY010000535.1:0-3064 GCA_036675885.1 Lacibacter sp.
TAAGGTTGGTTTCAGAGCTAAGCTTTCATTAGGGTACGGATCAAATCACAGGGTTTTCATACAATTGGACTTTAAGTTGGTTTTCATAGGGTTTGGTTTCATAAGGATACGGATCAAATCTGCTGGTTGGTTTTCATAAGGTTGGTTTCAGAGCTAAGCTTTCATTAGGGTACGGATCAAATCACAGGGTTTTCATACAATTGGACTTTAAGTTGGTTTTCATACGGTTTAGTTTCATAAGGATACGGATCAAATCTGCTGGTTGGTTTTCATAAGGTTTGGTTTCAGAGCTAAGCTTTCATTAGTGTACGGATCAAATCACAGGGTTTTCATACAATTGGACTTTAAGTTGGTTTTCATACGGTTTCGGTTTTCATTCTATTGGATTTTGTTTCATTGTCATTGACAGCACAAAGTAACAACCGCTGAAGGCCGAAAAAAATAGAACATGAACACATTAGACTGTACTTGTATGTGTAGTGGAACTGTAGTTGAAAAACGATACCCCGGTAGTGGTTTCCCCCCACAGCAAATGTTTCATTAGCAGATGCTTGTCTATCAGAAAACAGAGCCATATTATCAAATACTACAACCGGGAGGTTTTAAGTGCTATTGTTTTACCAGTATGATTGCATTGTAACTGTTTGAGTATGCAGGAATGTCTTGGCATAAAGCGAGACAGGGCATATCGTCAACATGACAGATAACTACGGGCGTTTTTGGGTCATGAGGGCTTTGTGGTTGCAGTTGTGGTGAAGCAACCTGGTTTCTAAGGCACGGCCAATAAAAAGTAGCGGATCACTGATTCGCTTGAGCGTATTTTTTTGAAGACGGAGCCTGCTTCTTTCGTTCTTTGTAGAAATTCAGAATTACTTCGGTAATAAAATAGATACTTGCTAAGAACAGCATTGCCATGAGGATATAAGACTGGATGAGTAACCGCTTGTTTGATAAGATGGAAGCAGGCGTCCATACTTTAGCAATATTATTAATACCGGCTTTTTCATAAATGCCCCCGGCATTATCCAGGAATTCCTGGTCAGTTGGAATTCTTCCATTGTCTTTTATAAACCTCTCCAAAAATTCTGATGCACTCTGCTGCATCCCTTTTTCAGTTCCTTTTATGAAATTGGTTTTAACAGAGTCGATGTCGGTATATTCAAATGTAACATCACCAAACAGCCGGTCGTATCGAAAAAAACTAATCACTAAAACAACAAATAATACAATTGCAATTATTTTCAAAATCAGTTTTACAGAAGCCTTTTTCGACACCTTCAACAAAAGATTAATCAATAATATCAACACAAGACCCAGCAGACTTGCAATCGACATATAACGCAACGTCAATTCAGGAATACCAAGAAATTTGGTTAATGCACCTCCAAAGAGGCCAAAGATGGATGTTACAATTAATGCCTGTGCATTGATGAATTTTATAGCGGCACCATTTTCGTTTGACATAAGCAATCTTTTTTAACGGGGCATAAATGCAGTGCACTCTTCATTGTCAGGAAAGAAAATAATACGAAACTTCCTGTTATTTCCATTACCGGGGTTGGCCTGTATCCTTTCAAACAGTTCTTTTGAAATACAGCGGAAATAAACTTTGTTCGATTCCCTGTCTCTGAAACGGAAAACATAATTTGAAGGAATAATATTGGCACCGTTGGCCGATACAAGCCCGCTCTGCTCTAAGAAACCATCACACTTTCCTGTTTTACATTTGTATTGTGCCTGTATGGCTGTTTCATAAGAAAAAAAATACCGGACGTCAATATCTACTTCCTTTGCTGTACTGCCATTTGTCTTTACCGTCTTTGCATAAATAGCACATATCTTGCTTGCTACATCAGCTTCGCCAATCCAGTTGCTGGAGTAATCAGCCGGTGAAGAGAACAGGTCCGTGTTTTCATTCGTTTCATCAAAACTGCTGCTTGCCGCCATAAAGCTGCGTTGCCTCGATTGTTTTTTGTATAGATCATGACTGCTTATTCTTTTCAGCGAAGGATAGTTCAGATTCTCTTTAATTCCCTGCACGATCTTTTGTTGCAGCTGGTTAATGGTGCCGCTCCTGTTTACCTCCGCCACCACCCGGTTTAAGGTGACGAGCTGGTCAGTTAAAAAAACGGTGATTCCCATTGGCATCCGTTTCGTTCTTACCAAAGCCAATTCTCCCTGTATCTCATGTATCATTATGCTAAACATGCTCCTTGCATCTGATCTTATTTTGGCATTATTAAATTGAGCAGTCACGACATCCAGTTCATTCAGTTTCGTCATGAATGCCTGTGAAGCCGCAGCATTGTATTTATCTAACCGTGCACATTCTTTCCGTAAACGCTTACGATCAGTTTTTTTTAACCGTTTAAAAACAGGCATCTTCAGCTCAGCGTAATAGTTTATTTCTTTTAAGTTTTTGATCCGGGGGTTCAGCGCTTTTATTAAACTGATGGCATCATCATTGGGAAGCACTCGCCTGTCGATAAGATAATTACTCACATAAGTATTTGTTTCCATTGGATGTTGCCGGAAATAGTTGTTGAGGCTGTCCCGTCTTTGCTTCTCTTTCTGAAGACCTTTTGCAAATGCATCCAGGAAACCTGAACCTGCTTTTTTAGTGGTATCCTTTGGAGGATTACTCTGGCGCCTGCTATTAGTATCTTGTGCATACAGGGCTTGGGTCAGCAATAGCAGCGAAATAATACAACTGGAAATTTTCATGGCGGCTGTTTTTATTAGTGAACGTATAATAAGGGAGCCGGTCAAACAATTATTCCAACAGGTTAGAATTAAGCAGATAGAAAATGAAACATTTTATGTTCCTGTTTTAAAGATAAAAACCTGAATAGAAAAAATTACGGGTGAAAACACGGTGCTTCGGCCGTGTTTCTCTTCTAACAGTTATGCACTATCATCGTGGGTGTTGCACAATGATAAATCAATGTCGTTTACTTAAGCTACAATTGTTTATAATTCATTGAGGGCGGTTTTTTCTTTATTTTGTTTCTTGGAAATTTTCTGTTGGGTCTTATAATTTCTGTTGTAGTTATTAAGATTTTAT
>JAKFDY010000536.1:0-1930 GCA_036675885.1 Lacibacter sp.
AATGAGTCCTCTATTATACTGAAATAAGAGTAAGCCCATTTATTAACCTCAATAGTATTATCAGAAGTTCCGGGTATCGTAATAAGAGAAAAGTATTTTTCGCCTTTTGTCGAATCACTTTCGAACAAATGTCCTTTAAGACCCTGAAAGTTGTTTTTCATTTCAAGAACAACCTTTTGCAGATAAAATGACGTACTATCTTGTGCTTTTGTTTGTAAGAAAAAAAGAAGGCATATTACTATAGAAAGAGGTCGTATCATAAATGAAAAATACCATGCAGGTTGAAAAATCATGTTAATTTTTTTTGCGCTTAAAGTCGATTTGCTTTTTCAACCAATCAACAAATGAACCTAACAGTCACTAAATTTGCAGATGCCTTTTCAACTTCATTCACCTTATTCTCCCTCCGGCGATCAGCCACAGGCTATTCAACAACTCACCGAAGGAATTTTAAACGGAGAGAAATACCAAACTCTGCTCGGCGTAACGGGCAGTGGTAAAACATTCACCATGGCCAATGTTATCCAGAATGTGCAGCGGCCAACGCTTGTGCTTACGCATAACAAAACACTGGTGGCGCAGCTGTATGGTGAGTTCAAACAATTCTTCCCTGATAATGCGGTGGGTTATTTCGTGAGCTATTACGATTATTATCAGCCCGAAGCATACATGCCGGTAAGTGGCACATACATTGAAAAAGATCTAAGCATTAACGAAGAGCTTGACAAGCTGCGTTTGCAAGCTACCAGTGAATTATTAAGCGGACGAAGAGATATTATTGTGGTGGCGAGCGTGAGTTGTATTTACGGTATGGGTAACCCGGTTGATTTTGAAAATGGCATCATCCGTATTCAAAAGAAACAAACGCTTTCACGGCAAGGCTTTCTGCATTCATTGGTGAATAGCTTATACAGCCGTACACAAGGCGATTTTACACGGGCAACATTTCGTGTAAAAGGCGATACGGTTGATATTAATCTGCCTTATGTTGATTTTGGTTACCGCATCAGTTTTTTTGGTGATGAAATTGAAGAGATCGAAACCATCGATATCAAATCGGGTAAGCGTATAGGCAAAGTGGAGAACGCTGCCATCTTCCCTGCTAATTTATACATTGCACCAAAAGATCAGATGCAGCAGATTATTTACGAAATACAGGACGAAGCGGCTGCGCAGGTGGAATACTTTAAACGTGAGGGTAAATACATTGAAGCACAGCGATTGAAAGAGCGTACCGATTATGATCTGGAGATGATCCGTGAGCTGGGTTACTGCAATGGTATTGAAAACTATTCAAGGTTTTTTGACAGGCGCACACCGGGTACAAGACCGTTCTGCCTGTTAGATTATTTCCCGAAGGATTATTTAATGGTGATTGATGAAAGCCATCAAACCATTCCGCAGGTAAGTGGTATGTATGGCGGCGACAGAAGCAGAAAATTAGTACTGGTTGATTATGGTTTCCGTTTGCCGAGTGCAATGGATAACCGTCCGCAAAATTTTCATGAGTTTGAAAGTTTACTCAACCAGGTTGTGTTTGTGAGTGCAACACCGGATGATTATGAATTGGAAAAAACAGGTGGTGTGGTTGTGGAGCAGGTTGTTCGTCCAACAGGATTGTTAGATCCGCCCATTGAAATTCGTCCAAGTGTAAACCAGATCGATGACCTGCTGGATGAAATTGATAAACGTGTGACGAAAGGTGACCGTGTATTGGTTACAACATTAACCAAACGTATGGCAGAAGAAATGGACAAATACCTGAAGCGCATCAACATCAAATCAAAATATATTCATAGTGAAGTAGACACGTTGGAGCGTATTGAAATTTTGCGTGATCTGCGATTAGGTATTATTGATGTGTTGGTGGGTGTTAACCTGTTGCGTGAAGGATTGGATTTGCCTGAAGTATCATTGGTTGCAATTCTCG
>JAKFDY010000537.1:0-11793 GCA_036675885.1 Lacibacter sp.
TAAAACGCATAGGCAGGGTTTTACCTGGCAGCTTGTCTGAACTTCGAAAACATTTGTGTGAATTGAAGGATAGCTATGAAAAGGATAAAACTAATTTTTTAAAAAGCTCAATATCATAATAACGTGTACCTAACACACCAAGAGTGCTTATTCCAAAATTCATCCACAAAGAATCACTTGGAGAACTTCCGTCTCTGCGCAAATGGGCAAAGCCATCAATAAGATCAACCTTACTGGGAATTGTTTGTGTACCTACATTCCAGTTCGTATTTGGGTCTCCTGCGTTTTTAGCCGCATTCCCAAAGGTGGTACTGTCATATGACATGTTCAAAGAATCGATGTTGCTGCCGATATAGTCTCTTACATACAAACCATCAACCCATATTCTGCCATTCACAACCGTATTATTCACTACATTCATTCTTCGGCTGAATGAAATATTATTACCCGCCATCAAGCTTGTTCTGAAAGCTGATGCACCGGTGGTGTCAATTACACCTTTTCCAGTCCCGGAATATGCCGCTGGTAAAAACCAATCGTCGTTATCGTAGGCAAGAAGTGTTGTGGTGCCAAATTTTGCATAACCGACCTTTGTATCGGCATCAATCGTGAAATTGGCGAGTGTACCACCATTTGATAATTGCGCATTAACATAAGTACTGTTAATAGCAAGTAAGACAATTAGAGGTAAAAAATGTTTCATAAGTACAGATTAGAATTACTGAATTCCTGCGTGTTGATACGATGAACAGTTGGTTGATGTACGATTTTTTCTTACGTAATCAGCAACCTTTCGGTTAGTTCATTTTAATCGAATCCCGTAAATACTTATGAAACTGAATAAGGGTAAAATGCTGGAGAATTATTCATTTTCATTGGGATTGGATAGATATAAACACTTATTACACTGTAAAACTAGTAAAATTCGTAGCAAGGCAAATAGACAAATTACTTGGTAAAAATACTATTTATGCGTAAGTGATTGTTTCACTTCCGGTTATTCAAAATATTTCAGCAACAGACAGGCAAAGAAATTTCGAGCCTGTTATAAAACCAGGTTTCACATTACCTTCGGCGCCCCGACTTATCATAAAAACATTCACATTCAGCTATGAGCAAACGAACAGATTATATTTCCTGGGATGAATATTTTATGGGTGTTGCCCTTCTTTCTGCCAAGCGAAGTAAAGATCCTGCCACGCAGGTAGGTGCCTGCATTGTTAATACCAAAAACAAAATTGTTGGAGCAGGTTATAATGGATTGCCTGCCGGTTGCAACGACAATGAGTTTCCCTGGGATAAGCAAGGCGATTTTCTGCAAACAAAGTATCCTTACGTTTGTCATGCAGAATTAAATGCAATTCTCAACAACATTGGTATGGACTTACATGGCTGCAGAATTTATACGGCATTATTTCCCTGTAATGAATGTGCAAAAGCAATCATTCAATCGGGTATTACAGAAGTGATTTATTTGTCTGATAAATATGATGGCTCCGATACATCTGTTGCATCAAAACGAATGCTTGATACTGCAGGTGTGAGTTATCGTAAAGTTGAAGCACAGATAAATAAAATTGAACTTTCGTTTGAAGAGAAGGACGTGTAAACCTGAAAATGGATGCTCATCCCTTGATTTTCAGGCCAACATCCCGTGTTTTTAAGTTTTCCCCAAGAATGTGACTAACTTTTTTGCCATGCCGGGATCACCAAAAACCAAAACCGTCACTCACAATCCGTATTTTGCAGATGTATGAAAGCCTATATCTCCATCAGCTACCAACGTCGCAGGAGTCTTAACACCGCCATCACTGCAATCATGAGTGTTCTTGAAGAACACCAGGTAGAAGCATTTGTTTTTGTTGATCATTATAAATTTGAAGAGTCGCAGGAAGAAGATATGATGCGTTCTGCTCTTGCTGAATTAGAGCAGTGTGATCTGTTGATCGCCGAAACATCACACAAAGGAATTGGCATTGGCATTGAAGCCGGGTATGCAAAAGCAAAGAACAAGCCTGTTGTTTATCTCCGTCATAAAGAAGCAGAACATTCCACTACACTTTCAGGTGCAAGCGATCACAGGGTGATCTATAAAAACACGGACGACCTGCAACAACAACTTGTATTGATCATTAAAGAAATAATTGCCGCCGGGGAGCATGCTGTAGTGTAACATCGCATATAACATAATGGGTTAAGTGATTTCCACTACTGCTGCGTAAGCATAAAGTGTTCTTCTAAAAACAGCTGTTCCTGTTGCATAAGGCAAGGATTAAACTTATCTTCGGACTTACCAAAAGCCTCCATGAAAAAACAGAAATCACTCCTGCTGCTCTTCATCCTTTTCGTCTCTCTCTTACTGATTGTTACTAACTATTATACAATAAAAGTACTCTCTGCGGCAAGAGCATACATCAACGGTGAATCTGAATATTCAAAGGGACAGAAAGATGCTTCTTTATACCTCGTTACCTATGTAGAATCGGAGAATATTGGTTACTGGCATGCGTTTAATAAATCAATTGCCGTTCCGAAGGGCGACAATATAGCAAGAACCGCTTTACTCTCTCACCAGGCAGATGAAATTGCAAAACAGGGTTTTATTATGGGCAGAAATCATACAGATGATATACCTGATATAATCTGGCTCTTTAAAACTTTTCATAAAGCACCTTTTATGAAAAAAGCAATTGACATTTGGGCTTCAGCCGAACCTTTGATCAATAAACTTGATACCATTGGCAACAATATTCACGCACAAATTAAAATCGGCAGTTTATCAACAGAACAGAAAGTAAAATTTACAACAGAGATCAACTTTCTTTCATCGCAACTCTCAGAAAAAGAAAGCGCCTTTTCAAATGCACTTGGTGAAACAGCAAGAGATATTAAAGGCTACCTGTTGATGGTAAATATCTTTTTGATCCTTTTATTACTAAGTACCATTGCCGTGTATGCAGTAAAAACGATCAACAATCTGATCATAATCGAAAAAGAATTAATTCTTAAGAACAAAAAACTGAATGAGACCAATAAAGAGCTTGAGCAGTTTACCTATGCCGCATCACACGATTTGCAGGAACCGCTCAGAATGGTATCGTCTTACATGGGTTTACTGCAACAGAAGTACGAGGGACAGTTAGATGAAAAAGCACAAACCTATATTCATTTTGCTGTTGATGGTGCAAAGCGGATGAAAACCCTGATCAACGATCTGCTTAATTACTCCAGAACAAGCATAACTGCAATTGAATACCATGAAGTGAATGTGGCAGATATTATCAATGAGATCAAAAACACGTTCAGTGAAGATCTGAATGAACCTACTGCAGGAATCTTTTTTGAAGCGCTGCCTGTAATCAGGGCAAACAGTACACAAATGTCGCAACTGTTTCAAAATCTTATTGGCAATGCAATTAAATACAGAAGCGAAGCACCTCCCCAAATACATGTAGCAGCCACCAAAACTGCCACACACTGGATATTTTCAATAAAAGATAATGGATTGGGAATTGACCCAAAATATTTTGAAAAGATTTTTGTGATCTTCAAGCGCTTGCATTCAAATTCAACACACAAAGGAACCGGTATTGGATTAGCGATCTGCAAAAGAATTGTTGAGCGACATGGTGGAGAGATATGGCTTGAATCGGAACCAGGGAAAGGAAGTACATTCTTTTTCAGCATTGCAAAATAGCCCTCGATTATTCGTTTAACTGCTGTTCATATCCCGAAACAGCAAATGCTGCTTTTAAAACAGGTGTTGCAAAAATCTAAACCTCACCCTATTTTGTCAGATGATTCCGGCCCATGGGAAGCTTATAGAAATTTAACCGATGAAGAAATCAGTAAAGTATTTGCATTCCTGAAATCAACCAAGCCTGTGAGGAATGTGGTGCCAACAGCAAAGATCATTCCTCCGCCAAAAATGTAAATATGCCTTTTTTACTAAACTGAGCCGGTATTTTGCCGGCTCAGTTTAATTCGATATTCCTGATGATAATTATGGCTATAACCACTGAAATAATCCGCTATTTAAAAAGCCCATTCATTTGTTTAATCAACAAATCCGGCGAAGCATTTCCACTCACCATCATGCGCCTGATCGTTAATAACGGATAATTACTGCTGAGTTTTCCTTGCAATTGAAAGGCTGTGTTAAATCCACGTTCCTGCAGCTTTTGTAATACCTGTTCATTCCATGCTCCATAAGGAAAAGCGAAACAAGTAACAGGTTTACCGATAATTGACTCCAGCCTTTTTTTAGGCTTGTCTACCTGCGTTACCCATTTGGTCATTGAGAGTTTCGTCATATTGGGATGATCCCATGTATGCACTCCTATCACATGCCCACGTTTCGAAAGATCAGCAATCTGATCGCTGGAAAGAAATCCCTTCTTGTCAATACAAACAGTCATCACAAAAAAAACAGCTTTAAACTTATATTGCTCCAGAACAGGAAGTGCCAGCGTATAATGTTCAAGGTGTGTATCATCAAATGAAATTAAAAATGGATGATCCGGTAAAGCGGTTCCGTTTTTATAAAACACTGCAAGCTGATCCGGCAACACAGCGTGGTAGCCCCTTTTATGCAGTTCCTGCATTTGCAATTTAAACCGGGCAACACTGATATAAAACGAATTGGCCTTTTTCGGATGCTGATAAATATTGTGATAACTTAAAACAGGTATTTCACGGATTACTTTTATACGTTGGGGCTGCTGACCATATGAAAAATCAGGTGGCAGAATAAAAGAGACAATACAACTAAAGAGAAGAAGGATTTTCATACAAAGCAAATTAAAAAGAACAGTTTCCGAAACCTTTGACCTACATCAGCACTACAACTGATTAAAAGAATATGAGATCATTTTTGACTTGTTTTTTTTCGCAAGCAATACATTTCAAAGACCCAATGAATTTAATGATATAAATCAGCGAAGAATGCAATGCACATTCTTTTTTAAGGCCTGCTCAGCAGCTTACTTTCCCATAAAATTTTAACCGGTGAAAACAGTTTTCATGATAAACCGAAAAGCATTGTATGCAAATTATTTCCTAACCGGTTTATTCCTGTTTCAACTTAATGCCTGCAAAGGAAACGATCCCGCACAGGAAGC
Source organism: Lacibacter sp. (assembly GCA_036675885.1). Classification (GTDB taxonomy): domain Bacteria; phylum Bacteroidota; class Bacteroidia; order Chitinophagales; family Chitinophagaceae; genus Lacibacter. The sequence goes on from JAKFDY010000537.1 coordinate 5,121, forward strand.
AATTGCCAGCATTGTTTTACCCGATAGTGTACTCAAACAGGTGGGGATTGATACGGGCCTTTACAGGAAAAAAATAAACCAGCTGGCAAACAATGATAAAACCGGCAGATGGCCTGCAACCTCTGCTGTACCGGCTGAAGGTGCCATTGTTCCTTACAAACGGGTTGTTGCTTTTTATGGCAATTTTTATAGCGCCAACATGGGCATATTGGGCGAGTACACAACCCCTGTTTTGCTGGAAAAAATAAAAGCACAAACAAGTCTATGGAAAGAGGCCGATTCGTTAACAGAAGTAATTCCGGCTATCCATTACATTGCCGTAACAGCGCAGGGAAGTGCCGGTGATGGGTACTATCGGCTACGGATGCCCGAAAAGGAAATCATGAAAGCAATTGCATTAGGCGATTCTATTCACGGGCTCGTATTCCTTGATGTGCAGCCCGGGCTCAGCAGCCTGCAGCAGGAACTGCCAAGGTTAGAAAAGTATTTACAAAAATCCAACGTGCACCTTGGTATTGATGCTGAATACTCCATGAAAACCGGAAAGGTTCCGGGATCTTCCATAGGCAGTTTTGATGCAGCTGATATCAACTTTGCAACAGAATGGCTACGATCCATTATACAGAAATACAAGCTGCCAGCAAAAATGCTGGTTGTACATCGCTTTACTTCACCCATGCTGACCAATTACCGGAAAATCAACACTTGCCCAGAAGTGCAGATCATCATCAACATGGATGGCTTTGGAAATACTGCGCTGAAAAAAAGCTCCTATTATCATTTCATTTTTAAACAGCCCGTTCAATTTACCGGCTTCAAAGTATTTTATAAAAATGATGCTGCTAATGGAAGCAAAATTATGCAGCCAAAAGAAATTTTGCAGTTAAAGCCGCAGCCGGTTTATATCCAATATCAATAGCATAAACAGATCACAATCCAAATTCTAACCATTACAGCCTGGTAAATAATTTGATATATTTAAGATATGGACACAACTGTTGACAACGGAATTAATAAGGATCTTATCTTAAGAGAACGCCTGGCTATTCAACGTACAAAAATGGCAAATCAAACAACGCTTTTATCATTTGTACGAACATCGCTTTATTTTCTTGTGGCAGGGTTGAGTATCAAAAGCCTGCTTCATGTAGAAAACAGTCGTTTTTTCGAAATCCCCTTTTTCATTATTTCAGCATTACTGTTTATAACAGGTATTGTTAACTATTTCCGGCAAAAGAAACTGATTGCTGAGAGTGAAAAGCACATTGGCGATTACAAAACTGAATACTTACAGTAAGCCGCTGTTAAAAATAAAAACGGGTTAGCCACGCTAACCCGTTGAAATATGAGTTAAGAATTTATACTCCTGCCTGCTTCACCATCAACGCCTGTATCTGCTTCATGGTATTTTCCATTCCACTGGCACTGCCATCTAAGAAAATGATATTCCCTTTTCCATATTCTGCAAAATTCTTCACAGCTTCGGTCCACATACTGAAGAGGATCACATTAGTGTCAAGATTCGCCTGCTTCATTTGCTCCGCAGCCTCTGTCATACCTTTCGCAACTTCCTGGCGGAAGAGTGCCACACCCTGTCCACGTAAACGGGCCGCTTCACGTTCTGCTTCTGCAGCAATCTTTATAGCATTACCTTCTGCTTCTGCACCTTTTGTTTTGGTGATGAGCAAAGCCTGACCTTCATTTTCGGCAGCAGCTTTTAAGTTATTACTTGCTACCACACGGCTCATACTTTCCATGATCTGCTGATCGAACGTAATATCGTTGATCTGCAGATCCTGAAGATGATAACCCCACTCTTCGAGTGAATGATCAATCTGTTCTTTTACATAATCAACAATTTCCCGACGGGCAGTTAAAATTTCTGCCTGGCGTTTTGTTGCCACGAATGCCCGGATTGAACCTTCAACTGTTCTGATCAATGCCTGCATGAGGTCTTTATCGCTTATGAATTTAAACGCTACACGTTTAATGGTTTCTTCATCATGGTTTTGAACAGAGTACAGCAGCATACTTTTGAAGTACACGTTTGCCTGGTCAATTGTTACTGCCTGGAACTCCAATTCAACACTTCGGTTTTGAATACTGATTCGCTTATAAATCTGCTCAAGAATGGGAATTTTAAATCCTAATCCCGGGCGCAGAACACGCTGATACTTTCCAAACATGGTGATAACGGCAATTGTTCCCTGGTTAACGGTAACAAGTCCACTGAAGATGATAAAGAGGATGAGTAACACCCACCAATAACTGACAAGTAAATCCATAGTTGTAAAAATTTGATACAAAGTAGCACATTCCATTTATAAATGGGAACAAACTATGGAGCTGAATGGTTAACTTTAAGGAAACAAACCATCATGTCACGGTCTAAAAAAGTATTCATCGGTATACTTGCCTTTCTGCCATTGGTTGCAGTTGGAGTCTTGCTTGTATATTTTTTCACAGCATTTTTTCCTGAAATGATCAGGATGGATCACGAACATGGCGACATACCACCCGAGTTCATCTTTGGAAATATGATGGGTTTTGTTGTGTCAGTTATTCTGCTTGCATTTTTGCAAATTGGCCTAATGATTTATTTTATCATTCATGCCATCAATAACAAGCGGGTTAAAAACGAAGAACGCATTATCTGGATATTGCTATTCATTTTTGTAAATACTATCTCCTATCCAATTTACTGGGGTATCCGCATCTGGCCCGATGAAAAACCGGAAAGTAATTTTGTGAAAATGTAAATCAGCTTTTTTCTTCCCACACCTTTACCAATTCAAGAAGCATGTTGGCACTTTGCTCCATGTCCTCCACCCCTATCCACTCATGCTTGCTGTGAATGGCCTGCATACCCGTGAATAAATTAGGACAAGGCAACCCCATATAACTCAAACGGCTGCCATCGGTACCGCCACGTATTGGTTCCTTTACAACTTTTAATCCGCAGCGCTCATAAGCTTCCACTGCATTTGCAACAATTGCAGGATGCTGATCGAGCACCTGTTTCATATTGCGGTATTGTTCCTTTACAATAAACTCCATTGTACAATTGGGATATTGTTTCAGCACTTCTTCAGCAATTGATTTTAATCTTGCTTCATGTTGCAGCAATCCTTCAACAGTAAAGTCACGCACAATAAAATCAATGGTTGCTTTTTCTGCAATACCATTAACACTTACCGGGTGCACAAAGCCCTGACGCTTTTCTGTTGTTTCAGGGCTCCATTCTGTTTTGGGAAGAGCAGTCAATATTTCTCCTGCGATCTTCAATGCGTTTACCAAAATACCTTTGGCATAACCGGGGTGTGCAATTACACCATGCACAATAATCTTTACGCCATCGGCACTAAATGTTTCATCTTCTAATGTACCAAGTTCACCACCATCTAAAGTATAAGCAACTGCTGCACCCAGTTTTTGCAGATCAAGTTTATCTGTTCCCTTTCCCACTTCTTCATCAGGTGTAAACAACAGCTTAATAGTGCCGTGTTTTATTTCGGAATGTTGCATTATGTAATTCGCCATACTCATGATAATAGCAACGCCTGCTTTATCATCTGCACCCAACAATGTATTGCCGCTTGCAGTGATAATATCTTTCCCGATATGCTGTTTGAGATATTTATATTTTGAGGCGCTAATGACCTGTGTTTCATCATCAGGCAACACAATATCATTTCCATCATAATTTTTGTGAAGGATGGGCTTTACATTGGTGCCGCTGCAATCAGGGGCTGTATCAACATGGCTGCAAAAGCAAACAACAGGAACATTTTTTTCTGTAGTTGAAGGAATAGTGGCATATACATAGCCGTAAGTATCCATATGCGCATCGGCAATTCCCATCTTCAACAATTCTTCCACCAATATCTTCGACAGGTCTTTCTGCTTCTCAGTTGTGGGAGAACTGTTACTCTCCGGATCGCTCTGTGTATCTACCTGAACATACCGCATCAACCTTTCTGCCGTTCCATATTTGTTTTCTGTTGCCATACGCTTATTTTTGAACTTGTAAAATAACAGCGTTTCGGCGCTCATACCAAAACCAACTCTATGCAATCATCTCCCATTATCCAAAAAGGCTGGCTACGAGCACTGCTTTTCCTCATCGGCTATTTGCTGCTCATTTTCTTCGGAAGTGCATTAACAGGTGTATTAGTCGTTCTTGCAGGACTGACCGTTACTGCAGAAACTCTTTTTTACGGCAGCATTATTCTCAGTTTTATTATTGCCTTTGCAACTGTTGGCTTTTTCAGAAATGTATTCGACCGGAAAACAATCAAAAGCCTGGGTTTTACCTGGAAAGGTTTTGGTAAAGAACGAACAGCAGGTTTCCTTACCGGTATTCTTTTACTTTCTGCAATGGCAACAGTATTGTGGCTGATGAAATTATTGCAATGGTTCCCGGCAGATGTTGACCCAACCGGATTCACATTAGCAATTGTGATGATGATATTGGTGAGTTTTGCCGAAGAGCTGGTGTTTCGTGGTTATGTACTTAACAATTTAATGCAGTCGATGCCGAAAGAAGCCGCCCTGTTTACATCTGCTGTTTTGTTTGCCGTATTTCATTCGCTTAACCCCAATTTCAATCTTATTGCGTTCATTAATATTTTTATTGCAGGCATCTTGCTTGGTGTAAACTACATCTACACCCGCAACCTTTGGTTTGCCATCTTCTTTCATTTTAGCTGGAATTTTTTCCAGGGGCCTGTACTTGGTTTTGAAGTGAGTGGTCTTTCATTACCTTCTTTGCTTGATCAAAACCTGAAAGGATCTATCCTGTTAACAGGTGGCGCATTCGGACTTGAAGCATCGTGGCTTACCACTTTTGCTACAAGCCTGATGGCAATTGCTCTTTTCTTTTTATTTCAACGCAAGTACAACAGCAACGTTGAATAAATGTGCATTCAGAATTTGCGAATGCTAAACAGAATCTCTACTTTACTGATTCACCAAAATCAATAAACATGAAGAAGATTCTCATTGGCGGCCTTGTTGGCGGCATCTTACTTTTTGCATGGCAAACCATTTCTTTCGCAGTTGCTAATCTTCATGACAAAGGACAGGCTTATACTTCCAAGCAAGACACAATTCTTCAATTCTTAAACAATTCAGGTTTGGAAGAAGGCACTTATTTTATGCCACGTCTTCAAAATGAAAATTCATCGGAAGAGATGGAAAAATTTATGAAAGAAGTTGATGGTAAACCATGGGCCAAGCTGAGTTATTATAAAGCCTGGAATATGAATATGGGAATGAACATGGTGCGTGGGCTTTTAGCCAACATCATTATTGTAATGTTACTCTGTTGGATCTTTGCGAAGATTGGCAATGGCAGCTTTGGCACTTATTTAATGGCAAGCCTTGCTGTTGGTATTATCTGTTTTACAAATGGTGCTTATACGGGACATATCTGGTATCCCATGCATGATATTACTGCCTTCTTTATTGACGCCATCGTTTCGTGGGGATTGGTTGGATTGTGGTTAGGTTGGTGGATGAGCAGGAAGTAGTTTATGGTTTATGGTTTGTAGTTACGGGCAGTTGTTCCTCAATTGAACTTTTGTTTCATAGATGTACAAATAAATTCTATTCAACAAAAACGGTTCGCAAAATTGCGAACCGTTTTTTATGCTCAGTAATGACATTGATGTACAAGGTGCGACGCCAATGCAGCTGACAAGAGTAATGCAGCTTGTAACAAAAAACTACAAACCGCAAACCATAAACTCCTATGGAACAATAATCAATCCCTTCGCATCAATCTCCACCATTTCAATATCGAACACGAGTTCTTTACCAGCCAACATGTGGTTTGCATCTAACACCACAATTTCTTCCTGCACTTCTGTGATGGTAACAGGAAACTGCTGACCAGCACTGTTGTTCATCATCAACTGCATGCCGATTTCCGGCGTCATATCATCAGGAAAGTTAGAACGTGGGAACTCAATGATCATTTGCTCATTACGTTCGCCATATGCCTCATTCGGCTGAATATTGATTGTTTTTTTATCTCCAATGGCCATACCAACCACGGCGTCGTCAAAACCTTTGATCATCATTCCGGCACCCACCTCAAACTCAAGTGGCTCACGGCCTGCACTTGAATCGAACTGCTCACCTGTTGTCAATTTACCGGTGTAATGCACACGTACGGTATCGCCTTTTTTTGCCTGCTGCATAAATTTTTAATTTCCGGCAAAATTACTGGCAAATGCCAGCCCTGCCAATAAATTTTTTTTACGGTACTAATTGTGCAACTTTGAGCTACAAACCATTTGGAATGAAACAATTACTCCTTTTTCTGGTTCTGTTTGTGACGTTCTGCGCAGATGCCCAGCAAAAACACGCCCGCTCCGGTTACAACCGTGGCTCCATTAAAAACAGGTTGTTTCAAACCGGTGCCGAAAATCTTGACAATTACATTGATCTGCTGGACGGAAAAACGGTGGCTGTATTTGCCAACCAGACTTCAATCATCGGCAAGAGCCATCTTGTTGATTCATTGCGAAAACTTGGCATCAATATCAAAGTGATTTTTGGACCTGAACATGGTTTTCGTGGCACAGCAGATGCAGGTGAGAAAATAGGTAATTATAAAGATGAGAAAACAGGCATACAGGTAATATCACTTTACGGCAGCAAACGTAAA
>JAKFDY010000538.1:0-6383 GCA_036675885.1 Lacibacter sp.
CTTTTATAACCTAAATGTTTAAGCGGTGTATACATCAGATCAAAATGCACACCCTCGATCAACAGGTCAGTTGTAACAACAGTCTGTTTTCCGAAATGATCGATCACTGCTGCATCATCGCCCACCCCAAGAATTGTTGATGCGTTCTGATGCTCAATATTTTTTGTAAGATGTTCAATTAAACCAAACTCTCCGAGAGAGGATAATTCTGTACGTTCTTCACTCATAAAAACCTATTTACGAAATACGAAGTACTAAGTACACAGGTGCAACAGTAAAATTAAATATTGCATTCTGGGTATTTAGCCCGTAAAACTGATTTATAACTGTTTATTTAATTTTTCTCTTGTAGTAATAATCGATGCTACAAGAATTTTTAATAATTCATTTGCTTCTCTAAGCAACTTCTCAATCTTTTCTACAAAATCAGCATTGAACTCCTTCAGTAACTCGAGAAAATAAATGCTTTCGTCCGCCTCCTCTTCACATATCTTCAGCTTGTTCAAAAAATCAGCATCTGATTTTCCTTTTCTGGCCGCCCTGTAATTAGCACCAACCGAAGACGAGCTTCTTACCAGTTGGGCACCGTAGGATTTATTAATCACATTGAAAGGAAGTTCCATTATCAACCTGCCAACTTCAACCGAAAATTGAAATGTACGTAGTTTCATGTCTTGCATAGATGATCATTATTTATGGTTTGTTTAATCAAGATGCCATTGACTACGTACTTCTAACTTCGTACCTCGTACTTTTTTCAGAGCTTTTTCCTGTCATTAATCACCTCCACCAACTCATCATGAATTTTTCCGTTGGTAGCAACAATATGCGGTTGATACGGTGAATAATGATCGCCTTTAAAATCGGTAACCTTACCACCTGCTTCTTCCACCAACAGAAACCCTGCAGCACTATCCCATGCATTTAACTTGTGTTCATAAAAACCATCAAAGCGACCGGCTGCAACCCAACACAGATCAATGGCTGCACTTCCTAAGCGACGAACAGGAACACCCTTGCGGATAAAACGTTCGAACACCTGCAAAGGACCGTTCGGCATATCGAGGTAAGTGTAGGGAAAACCGGTAACCATACATGCTTTGATGAGTTCACTCTGCTCACTCACATGAATGGGTTTATCATTCAAATAAGCACCTTCACCACGTTCAGCAAAAAAGAATTCATTCATGAGTGGATTGTACACTGCTCCCATTATCATCTTGCCATCTTTCTCAATGCCGATACTTACACAACAGATAGGGATGCCATTTGCAAAATTCACCGTACCATCAATCGGGTCGATGATCCATTTGTAATTTGAATCCTGCGCCATTTCTCCCGCTTCTTCACTCAATATATAATGATCAGGAAACTCTTTCTTTATCACCTCAAAAATGGCTTTCTCCGCTGCATGATCAGCTTCGGTTACAAGATTGTTCACGCCTTCCTTGTTATGAACGATGAAATCACCATGAAAAAAATGCGTCAGTTGTTCTGCGCCTGCTTTGGTAGCAGCAATTAGGGTTTGTTTAAGCATGCGCAAAGATAACCCCGATAGATTTGAGATTGCAGATTTTAGACTTTAGATTTGGCTTTTTATCATTCATGCAGCTTTCGGTTATCATTGTCAATTATAATGTGAAGTTTTTCCTGGAGCAATGCCTGCTGTCGGTGCAAAAAGCCGTTGAGGGTATAGAGGCAGAAGTGTTTGTGGTTGACAATGCTTCGTCTGACGGTAGCCGTGAATACCTCGAACCAAAGTTCACGAACATTCATTTTGCATGGAATAAAGAAAATATTGGTTTTGGAAAAGCCTGCAACCAGGTGCTCAAACAGGCAAGTGGGGATTTTGTGTTGTTCCTGAACCCCGATACGGTTGTTCCGGAAGATTGTTTTACTGCCTGCTTCAATTTTTTTCAGCAAACTCCCGATGCAGGTGCTATCGGCATACGCATGCTCGATGGAAGAGGAAAGTTTCTGCCTGAAAGCAAACGCTCTTTCCCGTCGCCACTTACTTCGTTTTATAAGCTGAGTGGTTTATCTTTTCTCTTCCCACATTCAAAAACATTTGGCCGTTACCATCTTGGCTATCTCGATGAGCGGAAGAACCATCCTGTAGATGTTTTAGCCGGAGCTTTTATGATGATCAGGAAAGATGTGCTTGCACAAACAGGCGGTTTCGATGAAAGCTTTTTCATGTATGGCGAAGATGTGGACCTGAGTTACCGGATACAAAAAACTGCCTGTTCCGCAACAGGCGGCAGGTATAAGAATTATTATTTCAGCGATTGTTCTATTCTTCACTTTAAAGGTGAAAGCACAAAAAAATCATCGGTGAACTATGTGCGGATGTTTTATGATGCCATGAGCCTTTTTGTGCGCAAGCATTACTCATCGTCACGTGCAGGTGTTTTCAGTTCGCTGATCAATGCGGCCATTTGGGCAAGAGCATTGATGAGTTTGATGAAGCGTTTTATACAGCGTGTTGGTTTACCATTACTCGATGCTGTACTGATCTTCCTCAGTTATATGCTTGCAAAATTTGTATGGACAAGTTATATACGGCCTGAGATCGTTTACCAGAATCAATTGCTGTGGATCTCATTCGTGGTGTTTTCATTCCTGTTTTTGCTGGTGAGTTATTACACAGGTTTATACGAGCAAAAATTCCGCTACAAAAATCTCTGGCAATCATCATTTGTTTCCATTCTTATTATACTGGCTGTTTATTCACTATTGCCTGAAGAATATCGTTTTTCAAGAGGTCTTGTATTACTTGGTGCAATGTACAGCTACCTGTTCCTGTATTTATGGCGAAGGATCTTGTTGTATGCTGATATATTGGAAAAAGCCATTGATGAAGATGATTATTTTTCGTTGGTGGCAGGCATTGAAGCAGACCTGATAAAAGTAAACAACCTCTTACATCATCATGGGCGCAGCCAAACCATCCAGGGATTTGTAAGTCCGTTGAACGAACCGAAATCGCTTGGCCGTTTAGATGAATTGCAACAACTTTTACAAAACACACCAGCGAACGAACTTATTTTGTGCCAAAGCAAAGACCTATCCTTCGCACAGATCATTAGCTTATATGAGCAAACAGGCAAACGGGTTAAGCTGCGTTTACATGCTCAGCACAGTGAAAGTATTATCGGCAGCGATTCAAAAAATGAAGCAGGTGAAGTATTGCATCGGGAGAAACTGCAGTTAAGTGAAGAAGTGAATCTTCGCTTGAAACGATTGATCGATGTAAGTACTTCGTTTCTCTTTTTACTCAGCTTTCCACTGCATTTCATCATCAACCGGCATGCATTGGGCTTATTGCAAAATAGCTGTGCAGTGATCATGGGCCGAAAAACATGGATCGGTTTTTCAACTCAGCGTAAACACCTGCCTTCACTTCCTGCATCTGTATTGGGCCCTGCCGGACAACCACATCATTTATCACACCTGAAAGAAGAGGGTCTTTTATTGGCCGATGAATGGTATGCCCGTGAATATGAACCCGTTTACGATCTCAAAACCATCTTTGCGAATTATCAAAAATTAGGCAGTAAGTAAGGCCTCGAGTTATTACATTTGTTAACATTGAACGGTAAGCATGTCATTAATTGAAATCAATCTCCCCAAGTCAATCAGTAAGGCGCTCAATTTGCCGGTCAATTCACCAAAACGCCAGCAGATTAAAGTGCTCAAAAACCTGTTGAAAAAAGCGAAGCATACCGAATTTGGTCAGCAATATCATTTCGACGAGGTACTCAATAACCGCCATCCCGGGAAACGTTTCCAGGAATTAGTGCCGGTTCATGATTATAATAAGATCTACAAAGATTGGTGGCATAAAACACTGGAAGGCAATACCGATGTGTGCTGGCCGGGAAAGATCAAATATTTTGCGCTCAGCTCCGGTACAAGCGAAGCAGCCAGCAAATACATTCCCATCACGAACGATCTCATGAAGGGCAACCGTATTGCCATGATCAAGCAATTAATTTCTTTACGCACTTATGAAAACCTGCCTGTGCGTAGTTTAGGGAAGGGTTGGCTCATGTTGGGTGGCAGTACCGATCTGCAAAAAGGTCCGGGTTATTATGCAGGCGATCTCAGCGGTATTACCGCCAAGAAAATGCCTTTCTGGTTCAGCCCGTTTTATAAACCCGGAAAGAAAATCGCCAAAACCAAAGACTGGAACATTAAGCTCGATTATATTGTAAACGAAGCGCCCAATTGGGATATTGGTTTTATAGTGGGTGTGCCTGCATGGATACAGATGTGCATGGAAATGATCATTGAACGTTACCAGCTCAAGAATATTCATGAAATATGGCCCAACCTGGCCTTCTTTGTACATGGGGGCGTATCGTTTGAACCTTATAAACACGGGTTTGAAAAACTTTTAGGTAAACCACTTATTTATATTGAAACCTACCTGGCAAGTGAAGGCTTTATTGCTTATCAAAGCAGACAGGATGCGGTGGGTATGCGTTTGGTAACGAACGAGCACATCTTCCTTGAGTTTGTTCCGTTTGAAGATAAAAACTTTGATGCCGACGGCAACATAGTAGCAAACCCGGAAGCATTAATGATCCATGAGGTGGAAGAAGGGAGGGACTATGCGTTGCTGATCAGTACAAGTGCCGGTACATGGCGCTACTTAATTGGCGATACCATTCGTTTTACAGACAAAGAAAAATGTGAGATCGTTATCACCGGCCGCACTAAACATTTTTTAAGTCTTGTGGGTGAGCACCTGAGTGTAGATAATATGAACAAGGCTATTCAGGTGGTGAGTGAAGACATGAATATTTCGATACCTGAGTACACCGTTGTAGGGGAACCGCATGGTAACTTTTTTGCACACCATTGGTATGTTGCCTGCGATGATCGTGTAAACACAGAAGAATTACGTGTTGCCATTGATAATGCATTGAAAGAAATTAATGATGATTATGCGGTTGAACGTGGCAGTGCATTGAAAGATGTGTTTCTTGATATTATGCCTGAATCAACGTTCATGGAGTTTATGAAGCTGAAAGGAAAGATCGGTGCTCAGCATAAATTTCCCCGTGTATTGAAAGGTAAAATGCTGGCCGATTGGCAACAGTTTTTAACAACAGGTAAGTTGTAAGGGATAGATTCACTGATGACGCTGATCAATACAAGTCTATGCGGATTTTTTTCGCCGCAGAGAATAGAGAAAAAGAGTTAAACGCAGAGATGTTTCTGCGTAAACTTTGCAAACTCTTTTTCAGCGCCAAAAAAACTTAAAATTTAGAAGGTACATTCCTTATCCCCTGTTTTAATTTTTGTAAATGACCGAAGCAATCATTAAAGGTTTGGCGTTAGGTTTATTGCTGGCCATCAGTATGGGCCCGGTTATTTTCTCCATTATTAAACAAAGCATCAGTAACGGTCATAAAGGCGGATTGGCATTTGTATTTGGTGTATCGGCCAGTGATCTTACGCTTGTACTTGTGAGCAATATTTTTACAGAGCTGTTTAACCGCCTGTTGAAATTTGAAAAAGTGATTGGTCTTGGTGGCAGTGCTTTACTCATTGGCATTGGTGTTTATTTTCTTTTCTTCAAAAAAATAAAACTCAATGAGCTGGGCGATGGTATTGAAATGAAACGCAGTGCCGGCGATTATGTAAAAATCTTTTTTGCCGGTTACTTTATGAACACACTCAACCCAAGTGTTATTGCTTTCTGGTTTTCCTGGGCCACTGCTTTTATTACCATACCGGTGAATGAACGTATCGCCACTTTTGCCGTTTGTCTTTCCGTAGTATTCATTTTTGATCTGTTGAAAGTATTTCTCGCCAACAGGTTAAGGAGCCGCCTCACTCAAAAGACAATCACCCTCATCAATAAAATATCGGGCACCATCCTCATTGTATTTGGAATTATACTCATCATTGGTCTTTTGTTTTACAGGAAATAAATTAACTGTATCTTCTTAACATACATTTTCATTTTTCTGGTGTTCTTTTGAGCTTTGTTATGAAACCAGCCATACTTTCACTGCTGCTCCTGTTTGCTTCTGTTGCCAACGCACAATTCAATGAATTGGTGTTGCGCAAAAACGGTATTGCTAAAAAAAGATACACCGAAGGTGCAACCATTACACTTCAAACAAAACTTGGGTTGCGGTACACCGGCATTATATATTTAATTCAGAACGATAGTATTTATTTTAATGGTGGCGGTATTCACAAACGGGATGTTGCCATTGTATTTAAGAAGCAAAAGAAAAAGCACCGCATTATTCCTTTTAATGGCCAGGTATTTTTATACAGTAATCTTGGCATTCCGTTATTCACCGCCGGTTTGGTGATAAGCGGAGAGCCCTTCTTAAACTCCGCTATTTCTGGTGTGGCAT
>JAKFDY010000539.1:0-40467 GCA_036675885.1 Lacibacter sp.
CAGGTGCAAGACTGATCCGTTGAAAACCTTTTAATTCTTTAACAGGTCTTGCAACAGACGATAATTCATCACGGATATACAATTGCACTACTTCATCGCCTTTTACTTTTCCCGTATTTTTTAATTTGAATGATACACGCATGCTTTCGTCTGCACGAATCACCTGCTTATCCATTTGCAGAGAAGTATAATCAAAGCTGGTGTAACTCAATCCAAAACCAAACGGAAATAATGGTTGACCTGTAAGATTGGTATAATCATCACCACGCCCTGTTGGTTTATGATTATACACAAGCGGCAACTGTGCTTCTGCTACAGGAAAGGTTACAGGCAATCTTCCTGCAGGGCTATAATCGCCAAACAACGCATCTGCAACAGCACTTCCACCTGCATCACCGGGATACCAGATATCCATCACACTGTTTACTTTATCTAACCAATTTGCCATGGTAATGGCGCTGCCACCCACCAACAATACAACAACAGGTTTGCCTGTTGCAGCAACACGTTTAATGAGTTCTTCCTGCTTGCCGGGTAATGATAATAAAGCCCGATCGTTAAACTCTCCTTCTTCAATACCAACAACTACAACCGCCACATCACTGTTCTTTGCAAGTTGAACTGCTTCCTGTATTTTTTGTTCACTGTTATCCTGCACACCCACATTCCAGATCAACCGCATCCATGCATTACCTGCAGGTTCATAATATTCAATGCGGATATCATACTCCTTCCCTTTTTCAAAAAAATGATCAACAAGCGTTGTTGAGTAGGATTGTTTTTTCCAGTTATCGATGATCATCTTATTGTTAATGTATAAACGATACCCATCGTTACCATCAATACCAATTTTATATTTACCGGTTACAGGTGATTGTAATTTACCAGTCCATCGTCCGGAGAAAAAATCGTAGTTGATCTTTGCAGGATCAGGAGAAAACAAGGTCCATTGAAATTTTATGTCTTCATCAATGCGTTCAACCACAGGTTGTCCCTGCATGGTTACATTATTGAAATATTCTCCTTTTAACCCTTTTACTTTCTTTCCATCTTTTATGGTTGACAAACTACTGCCGGGCACAAAGGTCCATGTCTTATGTTCTCTCCCGGGTCCGGGGGCATACTTCACATTGGTGGTAACTCCTGTTTTTGTTTTGATACCATCGAGTATTGATACTTTTATATTGCCGGGCCCGCTGTAACCGCCCAATCTTTTTTCAACAGCATCAACACCAATGACTGCAATTTTTTGAGTTAATTTATTAAGCGGTAACAGTTTTGTTTGTTTACCGGGTGCGTTTGTGTTTTTCAATAATACAAAAGAGTTGCGTGCAGCTTCTCTTGCAAGATTGTGATGCAATTTAGCAGTCCATTGGCCTGCATCTTCTTCCTTTGCATACGGATGTTCAAATAAGCCTAATTCAAACTTGATGCGCAACACTCTTGCCACAGCACTGTCAATCGCAGCCTGGTTCATTGTTTTATCAAGGAAATGCGGATCAAACAATGTGTGATGTTCAAATGCTGTTTGAAAAATAACATCCAATCCATTCTCAACAGATGTTTTTCCTGCTTCAGCATAATCCTTAGCGGTAAAGTGTAACACATTGGCACCACCTGTTGCTCCTGCATCAGAAATAACAAAACCATTGAAGCCCCATTCCTTTTTTAATTTTTCATTCAGTAACCAGTTGTTTGCTGTGCAGGGAGTGCCATCCAATGAGTTATATGCCGTCATCATACTTCTTGCGCCACCCTTTTGCACCACTTCTTTAAATGGAACGAGATAAGTTTCTTCAAGCAACCGATTGTTGTAGTGAATAGGATAACTGTCTCTTCCACCTTCACCATGATTAACTGCAAAATGTTTGGGTGTGGTTACAACGCCACGTTGTTCAAATGCTTTTACAAAAGCAATACCCATGGCTGAAGTAAGAAAAGGATCTTCACCATAAGTTTCTTCCACTCTTCCCCAACGCACATCTGTTGCAATGTTTACAACAGGCGAAAGTATCTGGCGAACACCTCTTGCTTTTGTTTCCATTGCAATAGCAGTTGCCACTTTGTTCATCAGCGATGTATCCCAGGTAGCAGCTAGTGCAATGGCCTGTGGGAAAGCCGTTGCTTCGTAACGCACAAGACCATGTAATGCTTCATCAAATGCAATGATGGGAATGCCAAGCCTTGTTTGCTCAACAAAATATTTTTGTATCTCGTTGATCTTGGTGAGTGTTTGCTTTCCCGTTTGTCCCGGTTTATAGTTGAGCAGTTGTGCCGCTGCACCCTGTTGTTGCTGAACAGTATTCACCTGGAAACCGAAGATGCCGTTTTTGTACTGCGATGGATTATCGCCAAGATCGCCGGGGATCATAAACAGCTGCCAGAATTTTTCTTCCGGTGTCATACGTTGCAGCAGATCTTTTACTCTTGTTTCTATTGGCAGTTCAGGACGTTTATAATCGGGTATTGTTTGAGCATGTAACTGAAATGTTACAAAAAGAGTGGCTAAAAGAAAGAGATTAATTTTTCGCATAAACAATTGTATTCAACTTTACATACTGCTAAGAAGAAGTCGGGCAAATCTGAGCAAACTCCGTTCATTCTATGCTTAGACAAACGCTTAATTTGGCAAATAATGTTACTGATAATTCAGGTCGATTAACCCTTGCTACGGAAGCCTAGACTGCAATTTTATAAATCTCCGTGGATATAAGCTTTTAGCCCCATGCTACTTAGTTCTAGCATAACTTTTTCAAGAATTTCCTTTTTAAGTTTATCATCAAGTATAATATTTTGCCTATCTAGCTGAAGACAAACGGAGTCTTTGTAAACCACAATATGATATTCAGACCCAACAAGCATTTCAGAATCTATTAAGTATTTCGATTCTCCATCTTTGAATATGAATCCGGTTCTACCTAAGAAAACGATCTTTTTCTTACGAAAAATACTAAGAATTGCCTTCATAAAATTTTTCATTCGAATAGGATTTAAATCTTGACTTAATTTTTCTTTTGAAAATCAGAGTTTAAAATTCAACGTTACACTTGGAATGATGGGGAACAACGACACCTGTCTTGCTTCCACTTCCAATGTTCCCTGCAATGGATTTCCTTTTTGATCGTAATAAATGAAGTATGGATTTTGGCGACTATAAGCATTATACACACTAAACACCCATTCAGTTTTCAACTTCTTTACTTTCTTAGGCTGCGGTGTGAAGGTTGCCGACATATCTAACCGATGATAAGAAGGTAAACGGTATTGATTAATGCGGCTGTACTGCTGCGTTAGTACGCCATCCACCAAAAAGAAACGTTCAGGCAAAGTAAATGCATTACCCGTACCAAATACAAACACCGCCGAGTATTTCCATTTTTTGTTTTGCTGATAATTGGTAACAACACTCAGATCATGACGACGATCGTAACGGCCTGGATATTTATCGCCATCATTCAAATCAGGAAACCTTCGCCATGTCCATGAAAGTGTATAACCGATCCAACCAGTAAATTTTCCTCTTGCTTTGTTTACATAAAACTCAGCACCATAACTCCATCCTTTTCCAAATACAAAACTTTCTTCAGGATCACCAATTCCCGGTGTGTAACCTTCTTTGTATTCGATCTGGTTCTGCATGGTTTTATAATATACTTCAACTGAAGTCTCCCACATGTTGTCTTTAAAGTTTTTAAAGAAGCCAGCCGCATACTGCCAACCGATCTGTGGTTTTACTCTATATGTACTCGGCACCCAAATATCTGTTGGTAATGTTGTACCGGAGTTACTTACTAAGTGAATGAACTGCAGGTTACGTGTTACAGCAGCTTTTAAAGAAGTTTCATCATTTAACGCATAGCGAAAAGTTACACGTGGTTCAAAACCACCGTAGGTTTTTATTTTATCGTTACGGCCATACACCGTGCTGTCGAGTTTATTACCATCTGCATCTTTTACAAACAGCTTGTATGGACCTACCTGCTGAAAACTGGTGTAACGTATGCCATAATTTATTTTTAAGGCATCATTTACTTCCCAATCATCCATGATGTAAGCCGCCATTTCATGTGCAAACTTATTGTTCACCGTTTGTGGCTCAAACGTAATGTCGCCACTTTTACCACTTGCTGTTTGCGGATTGAATTTGTGGTAGGTATAGTTGATGCCATACTTTAACTGATGACCACTTACCGGATAGTAATCAAAATCAATCTTGGCACTTACATCACGTATAGCTGAATTCAGATTGATCTCGAAATCACTTTGTGTGCCACCGAATGCAAAGCGGTAATCATTCCAAACCAACGAAGTGTTTGCAAAAAGTTTACTGTTGAACACATGATTCCAGCGAACAGTTCCTGTTGAATTACCCCAGGGAATGCGTGCACCAAAGCTGCGTTCTTTATTGTTGAACGTAAACACATCTCTTCCGAAATAACCGCTAGCATACAAACGGTCTTTCTCCGAAAATTTATAATTGAACTTTGTATTGAGATCGTAGAAGTAATAACCGCTGCCGTAGAATGCACTTTCTTTTTTAATGAAAGGCTTTGCAAGAATATCTACATAAGTACGTCGTGCTGATACAATGAAGGATGCTTTCTCTTTTACAACAGGCCCCTGTATTGATACACGTGAAGAGATGGTTCCGATACCACCTTCTACCTGGAACTTTTTGTTGTTGCCTTCTTTCATGGCAATATCAACTACACTGCTGATGCGGCCGCCATAGTTGGCAGGCATACCACCTTTGATCAGACTCACATTCTTCAACGCATCACTGTTAAACACCGAAAAGAAACCAAACAGGTGACCTGGATTGTATACCACTGCATCATCCAGCAAAATTAAATTCTGATCTGGACCTCCACCACGCACATACAAACCGCTGTTCCCTTCACCTGCATTACGTACACCGGGTAACAACTGCAATACTTTAATGGGATCAACCTCTCCTGCCAATGCAGGCACCGAACGGATCTGGTTCATGCTCAGTTCAAACTTACCCATCTGGGCAGATTTTACATTGAGATCACGTTTTTTTGAATAGATGATTACTTCCTGTGCAATGGCAATACGTGGAGCAAGATCGAAATTGAGTTGCTTATTGTTGTTGAGTTCCAGTTCAATTTCCTTCGCTACAAAACCAACATGTGATACCGTTAGTGTGTGTACACCTTTCTCAAGTGTAATAGAATAAAAACCGTATTGATTAGAACTGATGCCTTTGGTTCGGCCTTTTACGCCGATGGTTGCACCAATGATGGTCTCATTACTGGTGCTGTCTTTTACATATCCGCTGATGGTGAATTTCTCCTGTGCCGTAGCAACTGAGAATGTTAATCCACAAATCAGGAAAGCGATGATAGGTTTTAAATAGTGCATTCGGAAATATCCTGTTTTTTAGAAGTTCCCTCTATTACAAGCAAGCGGCGTTTTTGTTTGAATTGTGGATACTGACATTCAACTACTACTAACCATTCACTATTGACTATTCACTTTCATCACCCACCCCATTCAATCATTACTCTGTGTAACAACCTGCCGCCCCTCCTTGGAGGGGATAGACAGTCTGATAGCTTAAAAGTGAATGAGCTAAAGACTATCAACTACAAACTACCGGCTAATGGCTTTCAGCTCCCCACTCATCATTCATCACTCATTACTCATCTTAGTATTTCAACGTCTCTTTCACCTCACCGCAAGTGAGCATTTTCTTGCCGAAGTAAGGATTCATGATGCTGTCGGCATTGCTGAGCCAATAAGCACCTTTATCGTTAAACGCCATCGGGCAGTATTGATAATAGATCGTTGCACCTGTAGGTTTAATTACACGTACCAAATCATAAAATGCATTCGATACCATTTCAAATGATTCACGTTTTTTCTCCAGTTCCTTTTCGCCTAACATACCACTTAGTTCTGCTGCAACATCACCCGCACGACCGTTAATGCTTGAAAAACCAAGTGTATCAAATTTCTGTACTTCATCCAGCTTTAAACTGTCGAGCAAAGTTTTTAATGCAGTAGCTGCTGCATTCACTTTCACGGTGTCGCTCGCAACAAACGCATCTTTCAGGCTGTAGTAAGCATTCAATACATTGTTCATCGATTGGTTGAAAGTTTCGCTGTATGCATAACCGGCCGTTGTTTTCGGTTCAGGAGTCGTTGTGATTGTTTCTTCTGTTTTGTCTTCTTTGTTTTTACAGGCTACCGCCGATAGAATGACCGAGAGGATAAGCAAAGTCTTTTTCATAAAAAAATTTTGGCAAAGATAAGACCTAAGCTTAAGACATGTGAGGTTTGCAGCACTGTAAAATCGCTGCTTAGGTATGCCATACCTGGTTAACATCTCCCTCAATTTGTGTATTGTAGATAGGTATGGCATACCTTACTTACCTTTGCCGCTCATTTTTAAGCAAGAATTATGTTAGCTGGTTTTCAGAATGTAACGTTTGAGTTTGGTGCAAGAGCTATTGTGGAAGATTCTACCTGGCATATTCATCCCAATGAGCGCATTGGTTTGATCGGGTATAATGGTACGGGCAAGTCTACCCTGTTGAAACTGTTAGTGGGCGAATATGTGCCTTCAAAAGGCGAAGTGATCCGCAGCCGTAATACCAGTATTGGCTACCTGCACCAGGATCTGTTGAGCTTTGATACCAGTGAATCGATCTTACAGGTGGCGTTGGGTGCGTTTGAAAAGATATTGTTACTCGAAAAAGAAATTGAAGAACTGGGTATTCAGCTGGAAAAGAATCATGAAGATGAAGCACTCCTTCATCTTTATTCTGATAAGCTCCACGAAATGGATACGCTGGATGGTTACAACATCCATCACAAAACAGAAGAAATTCTGCAGGGCCTTGGTTTTGCAAACAGCGATCTGCAACGTCCGTATAAAGAATTCAGTGGTGGCTGGCGCATGCGTGTGTTGCTGGCAAAAATGATTCTGCAGCAACCTGATCTCTTGTTGTTGGATGAACCGACGAACCACCTTGATCTCCCCAGTATTGAATGGTTGGAAAAATACCTGCTGCATTATCAAGGGTCAGTAGTGATTGTATCGCATGACCGTTGGTTCCTTGATCGTATGGTCACCAAGATTGTTGAAGTGTTTCAGCAGGGTTTACATATTTACGGTGGCAACTATTCTTTCTATCAACAAGAGAAAGAAATAAGGATGGAATTGCAGATGAAGGCGTTTGAAAATCAGCAGGACTTTATCCGGCAGCAGGAACGTTTTATTGAACGTTTCCGTGCAAAAGCAAGTAAAGCTGCTGCTGCACAAACTGCCATCAAGAAATTAGAAAAGCTGGATGTAATTGAAGCGCCAACAAATGATCGTCCGAATATCCGCATCAACTTTTCAGTAGATAAAATGCCGGGCAAAGTGTTGTGTGAACTGAAGCATGTAAGTAAACATTACGGTGCCAACAAGATTGTAACGAATGCCAATGCAGAAATTGAACGTGGTGATAAAATTGCATTGATCGGTGCGAATGGTAAAGGTAAAAGTACCCTGCTCCGCATTATTGCCGGTGTTGAACAATATGAAGGTGAACGTAAATGGGGGCACAATGTGGATGAAAGTTTTTATGCACAGCATCAGTTGGAATCGTTAGACCTCAATCATACATTGATCGATGAATTGAAGAGTTGCGGCAGCCAGAAAACCGACCAGGAATTACGCACATTGCTTGGTTGCTTTTTATTTAGTGGTGATGATGCCGATAAAAAGATTAAAGTATTGAGTGGTGGTGAAAAAGCAAGAATTGCATTGGCAAAAACAATCATCAGCAAGGCCAACTTCCTGATGCTTGATGAACCGACGAACCACCTTGATATGCATTCGGTTGAACTGTTGATCGAAGCATTGAATAAATACCAGGGCAGTATTATACTGGTGAGTCACGATCGTTTCTTTGTATCGCAAACAGCCAATAAGATCTGGGAAATTGTGGATGAAGAGATCAAAGAATTTAAAGGAACGTACAACGAATACTTAGAGTGGAAAGAACGGATGGCGAAGAAGGTAGCCGATAGTAAAGAGTCGGTAGCCGGTAGTGAAAAAAAAACGGAAGTAAAAAAAGTAGTTGAGGTGAAACCATTGGTACAACAATCAGTTGTTGCAGAACAGAAGCAGGTGATCAATAAAGAAGCGAAGAAAGAATTGCAAAAGCAACAACGAATTTTACAACAGCTCGAAGAAAAGATCAACGCTACCACTATTGAAAAAAATAAAATGGAAGCGCAACTCTCCGACCCTTCTACCTATTCTGATAAAGACAAGTTCAAACAAACTGAAACTTCTTATCAAAAGCTGAGTAAAGAATTAGCACAGTTCAATGCAGAATATGAAGCAGCGTTTGAGAAGGTGATGGAGCTGGAGAGTAAGGCGGGGTGACGGTGAATGGGCCTATTGTCAATAGGCAATAAACAAACGTGTTGTTTGTGCACCAACGCCTTGGTTCGTTCCTACAAACCACTCTTTGATTTAATTACTATATCGTCTGGTAGGTAATATTCCACCAAAGTCATTATAGCTTCGAGTGATTTTTGCTTTATGAATGCTGTCCAGCGGCATTCTAATCTGGTAATAACAACTAAAATTCCATAGACTTTGTACCTTATCCCGACTCACTATATGCTGTCATTCCTCTCATCATTGCTGCTATATATAATATCAATGTAAGAGTAATTCTCTTTATGATTCATCATTTTCATTACCCTCTTTGCTGCTGTGGTCGCATTCGTTATTACTATGCTCGTATCCCATGTGCAAACGCCTGCCCCCGGAACGATAATTAAAAGAAACTGTGTACACACCATTTTTCGATTGATGCTTAATCGCCTTTTTTTCGTGCCAGATCGTAGCAGAAGACCGATTCATATATTTCTTTTCTGACTCATTACGGTAAGCGGATTTACCGCTGTTACATCCAAAAGAAATAATAATGACTATTAGAAAAAACTGCACTTGCAAATAGAGAAGATTTCTAAAATCTCGTTGTAAAGTATTCAAAGTTTTATAAGTAACAGACATTGGGATAGCTTAGGTCAACTAAAAATAATATTCTAAATATACTTATAGTTATTGCCCTATAGGTCTAACAACAATTTAACTTACGCAATGAGCATCTCGCTTGTGCAGAGTTCACAGCTAGCTACAACATCCTGTTCTGAAAATATCATATGAATGTTCTGCAAATTATTGATACTATTTCATCAGACGGGAACTTCTTACCTCCTACTTCTTACGTCCTACATCATAACAAAAAAAAAGCCATCCTTAAGAATAAGGACGGCGTATTTACCTATAAGAGAACCAACAGTTCGTTGAATATGTTTAGAATGATTGCTCGCTTACAATTCTGTAAGTGCCATCATTGTTCATTTGTTTTATGCGGTAGAATGTTTTTGCAGTGGTTGCTTTTTTTGCTTTGTATTTGTACGTGTAGTGTTGATCGTTAGCGAAACCACCTAATACAATAGCAGAGGTTTTAAATTCCTTACCATCAGCACTGGTTTCGATCTCGTAATAAATGTCTTTGGATTCGTTATCTGCTTTCCATTGAAGAACTACAGAAGAACCTTGCTGTTCAAACTGAACATCATAAACTTTCGGCCAAACTTGTTTGGAAAAAACAGTTCCGGAGGTGCCTGTGTTTACACACAACAGGATCATGAAGGCAGCAATTACAGGTACAAATTTCGTTTTCATATACAAATTGATTAATAGACAACCTTGGGTATAGGATTGGAATCAATTTGGTTAATAGAGGAATTTTGGAAGGGGCTTCCGGATATGAGATATTAAATGGGGAATTAAATCGGTGGAGAAAATTTGTTAGGGCCGGATTCAATTCTGACCGTAAAATTACTGCCTTCTTTTACATATGCAAGTTTTTTGCAAAATATTTTCAGCTTTTTTTCTCTGATGCATGGGTTATTCTTCTGAAAGCCAATACAGGCAAGGCTTTCCCTTATTTATAATTAAACTTCATCCCCACACAAACAAAGAAGTAATTAGGGATATAGTTTGCTGAATAGTAAAAATTTCCTTTCTTAAACCGCTTTGTATTGTATTCAATACCCCCGATCCAGGAATTTGTATTAAGGGCTTTGAGGCTGTTCGATACCTGTTTGCGTACATAACCGCCATACATACGCACCGACTTTGATAATTTATAACCCACCTGAACATTCATTAATAAGGGCTGTGCATTATCGATCAATGCAAAATAACCAATTCCGATAGTTGTTTTTTTCTTTAATGAATAACCTACCTGAAGATCGGCACCGGCATTACCGTTTGTTGTAACACCTCCCCCGGCTTGTAAATAAACCTGCGAACGGACTACAGTAAAACTTAGCATAAACAGACAAAGACCTAAAACCTTTTTCATTCATTTTTTCTTTTATATAAGCAATTGGGATTACGGCCTTTCAAAGGTTTGCTTATGGATCTTCAGGAGAATTGGATACACGTGTAATGAATCATTACAACTAAATGAAAAGGTTGTTGGGTGAAAAACCGGGTAGCGGAAGTTTGTCGGAGGAAATTGGTACGGGGAGCTTTTAGAGGTCAGCCAGCAATCGTCGTTCAGGTATAAATATATAAGTAATTTGAGAAACTATTTGTAGAATTTTTCTGGCATAAAAAAATCCCGTCGTTCAACGGGATTTGATGTTTTTTGTGATCCGGATTGGATTCGAACCAATGACCCTCAGCTTAGAAGGCTGATGCTCTATCCAGCTGAGCTACCGGACCAGCTGATTAATTAATACGTAGTAGCGTCTTAGAACCTTTGACCCTCCCGATTTAGAAATCGGGATGCTCTCTATCCAGCTGAGCTACAGAACCAGCTTTTGATTAAGAGGCAGCAAAGGTAATTTTTTGTACCATTGCATCCAAACGTATTGTGCATGGATGTTCAGATAGAAGATAGTTGGAAACAGGAGTTGAAACAGGAATTTAGTAAAGCTTATTTTCAGCAGATCGTAGCCTTTCTTAAAACCGAAAAGATACAAGGCAAAACTATTTACCCGCCCGGCTCCCTCATATTTAATGCTTTTACACAAACACCCTTCAACAATGTAAAGGTGGTTATCATTGGTCAAGATCCTTATCATGGGCCCGGTCAGGCACACGGACTTTGCTTTTCGGTGCAGGATGGTATTCAGCCGCCGCCTTCGCTTATTAATATATACAAGGAAATAGAAAAAGACATGGGTGTGGGTATGTCGGCCAAGCATGGCAATCTCACTAAATGGGCACAACAGGGCGTGTTATTGCTTAACGCATTTCTAACAGTAAGAGCAAATGAACCTGCCAGTCATTCGAAGATTGGTTGGGATAATTTCACGAATGCTGTTATCAAAACAATTTCAGATCATAAGAAAGGTGTTGTGTTTTTACTCTGGGGAAAATTTGCACAGGAAAAACAAAGCCTGATCGATGAAACCAAACATCATGTATTGAAAGCAGCACACCCCTCACCTTTCAGTGCCGATAAAGGTTTCTTCGGCTGCAAACATTTTTCTAAAACCAATGAGTTGTTATTACAGGAAGGACTTGAACCAATTGACTGGAAACTGCCATGAACGTTTTAAAAAACATACTCGGACGAATATTCGCTTTGTGGGCAATGGTTACGTTTATTGCCACCATGCTCATTTTCTTATTACCAACATGGGCAATGGGGCTTTTCCCTGAACCAAAACGCACTCGCTGGTTTATTGCAATGTCAAGAATATGGATGGGGGTATGGCTACCACTTGCTGGTATTCGATTAGTAATAAAAGGAAAAGAGAAATTTAAAAAGGGCGAAAACTATGTTGTGGTGTGCAATCACAATTCGTTTATGGATGTACCTGTTACATCGCCCGGCATACCCGGTGCCAATAAAACGATTGCGAAAATTGAAATGGCGAAGATTCCGTTGTTTGGGATTATTTATCGCAGAGGAAGTGTATTGGTTGACCGGAAGAGTGAAGAAAGCCGGTTGAAGAGTTATGCATATATGAGACGTGTGCTTGATATGGGTTTGCATATGTGCATTTATCCTGAAGGCACACGAAACAAAACCAATCAGCCGTTGAAAGAATTTAAAGATGGTGCTTTCCGCTTAGCCATTGAAACAAAAAAAGCAATCGTTCCTGCTGTGCTGTTCAACACAAAAAAAGTATTACCTCAAAACAAAGGCTTCTACTTCTGGCCATCAAAAATTGAAATGCATTTTCTTGATCCTATCCCAACAAGCGGGCTTGGAAGAGAAGATGTAAAAAAACTCCGTGAACATGTGTATGGGTTGATGTGGAATTATATTGAGGCTGAAGGTAAAAGGCACAGGGTATAAGGTTCAGGCACTTCTTCTCCCCTTAAACCCTCAACCTTATACCCTTTACCAGAGTTGTTACTGCGGTATATTATAAAAGAACTTTGAGCGGTTGATACGCAGATCACGCAACAATCCTGATTTTGGATTAATGCTGATACTAAACGAACGATAAATACCAATGGGTGTAATATTAATGGCCAGTTGCCAGCAATGCAGATCCCTGGAAATAGAAGTAGTTAAATACTGTAATGTTTTTGTTTGTATATCAAACGTACCATTTGCCTGCACTTTCCACTTCTCTGTTAAATTAAAATCGCCGTTGAAGTTCACTGATTGTGTGATCAATGTTTCAAACCCGGAGTAATCAAGTTTTAATTGACGGTTAAGATTCAATGAATAACTAAGGTTTAAACTCCAGGGAATATTAAAATCAGCAAACTCACCGGGGTTACGTTGTATTGCATTCAACTCCCGGCTTTGTTCATCGTAATCACCATTATTCCTCCTGTTGCGTTCCGTTTCCTGCTTTTCCTTTTCTTTCTTCTCGTCTTTCGGTTTGCTTTTGAATTGGGTACTTACAGATACAAAACCGCTGGTAAAACGACCCAATGAAAATTTATCGGCCTGCCATGCATATTCCCGTTTACGGAAACCTGTTCTTTGATCGACCTGGTAAGGTGATACGTTTGCGCCTGCAGTTAAACTGATCTTTTCAAACAAATTACTACGCAGGTAAAAATTAAAATCACTCAACGCAAATGAATCGGCAAGCATATTATAACTGGTGCTCACACCAAAACCATCGATCAAACGTATCTTTTTATCTGCTGCTTCTGAAGTATCTTTTTTATCACGCACTTTCATCTCCAGGTTATTATCAATCGACAAATTGATTGAACCCGAACGGCCATCAGGAATATTCGCTGCCTGCGAGCCATTAAATTTATCGAACCACATTTCTCTTCCTGTTGAATCAACCTGTGCACGATACCATTTGCTCCTGTTCATATCAGGTCTGTATCCAAAACCAAATGTTGGACGAACCACATGACGCAATGCTTTTACATTTCCTTTCTTGAAATCAAGCTTACCAAACAAAGCGGTACTGAAGTTTAAACCAAAACTCATTTGCCGTTCCTGGTAAAAACCTTTTTCACCTACCGTTTCAACTGATTTGGTTGCAGGATTCCAACGGCGTACAAAAGTGCGTGAGTGCCATGTTTCATCGTAACTGATGGAAGGTCCAACCTGCAATGGGCCCAAGGCAGGTAATGAAAGCTGAATAGGAATACTGTGCCTTGCACTCCACGTTGCCGTATCGAGTAAATGTTTGAGTGTAAAAGTTGTATCAGTAAACGAAAACTGGTTGCGGAACGTACCGTTATACGACACACCTAATTTTTCGTACCACTTAGGTGAACCAACAAATTCTTTTTTCTGGAACGGGTAAAGTGTGTTCACCGTAAAGCCAACATCGGGCAAGCTGATATTGTATTGCTTCTGGTTAGTGTTTTGATTATGATTTGCAGTTACCGATAAATTAAAAGGCTTCCCTGCCCATGTGCGTTGGTAAGCAATGGAAGATTGTAATGTGTTATTAAAGTTCTGCGACGCATTATTGGGGAAATAACGGTTAAACAAACTCGTTGCAACGTTTACACTTGCACTGAATGATTGGCCCGGTCTTGCCTTGCCATCTAAACTATGATTCCACTGAACAGAAAAGTTACGGTTAGGCGGAACATAATCAGGATCACCTTTGAAACCGATTTTTGTATTGAGGTAACTGATGTTGAACCCGCCACTATAGCGATAACGCTTACGATATGTTGGCGAAAGAAATAAACTATACGAGCCGTATGAATAAATATTGGCCCTGATGGTAGCATCCCAATATTCACCAACTGTTTTATAATAACCCAGTCCTTCCAAACCAAAACCCAGCTGATCATTCGCTACAGGTTGCGGTGGCAACAACCCTGTTCTCCGGCCCTGCTTCATCGGAAATAAACCAAACGGCAAACCAAGAGGGATTGGCACATTTTCAAATTCAGGTCGAACTAAACCTGTAACAGCCACTTTATTGCTGATGAATTTTACTTTACGTGCTTTAAACGCAAAGTGAGGTGTATCATAATTACAGGAAGTGAATCTTGCTTTCTCTGCGAAGAAAACAGTTGGGCTGATGCGTTTTACTTTCTCACCATAAATAAACATCTCCCCTTCCTGTGTATAAGTGCCGATGGTTAAACCACGTTGCGTTTTAAAATTATAGCGGATGGTATCAGATGTAAATGCACTTTCGCCCTGTTTAAAGGCAGGTACACCAATTGGTTTTCCCGTACTGTCTTTGGTAGAAAAAGCAGTGAGTATCTGCGTTGGCTGATCGAGCCGTATAACAGCTGCATCGAGTGCTACATCTTTAAACTTTACGGATGCTTTATTATAAAGAAAGATCTGTTTGCCGGGTATATCAATCACCATTGAATCTTCTGCTTCAAAATCAACAGGCGCATCAATAGAATCTTTTGATAGTTTAAAATCAAACGTATCAATCTTTTGTACCAGCGAATCTTTCCGTTGTAAAGAATCGACAAGATTGATTGAATCTTTTTTTACAGGCACGGTATCAATTAACATTCTGTTTTGCTGCGCTGCCGAGCCCTCCCTCGTCTGTAATGCAGGTTTAGTGATCGGCTGTTTTGCTGGTTTAACGGGCGTTGTATCAGCAACAGAAAATGTTAAAGCTTGCAGAAAATGAGATGATGAATGAAATGCAGAACGGCCACTTACCGTTAGGCCATAGAGCAGCAATGCTGCAACAGCGGTGATGAAAACAGATTTATGATTAACTTTACAGCGTTGGAACATATACAGTGGCGACAAAAATAGCCACAAATGCATTAACGAACTGTGAATGTTGCTTTTGAATTACTAACGCAAAACGAAAATTCGAACTATGAACAAGAACTGGTTTCCCGGAATTGCCTGTTTGCTGATGTTGGGTGTGGTGGCTATCTCCTTCACCAGTAAGAAAAATAATGCTGCAGCTGCAGGAAAAATCAGAACAATAGTAGTAGATGCCGGTCATGGTTTTAAAGGAACTATTGGCGCACGCCATGGCTCATTTGGTACAGAAGTATCGGAAGATCAGATTTCGTATGAAGTTGCCAAACGATTGGTGACTATCCTTCAGAAAGAAATGCCTGAGGTAAAAATTCTTGAATCAAGACCCAGTATTTATTTTGTAGAAAACAAGGCACGTGCTGAATTTGCCAATAATAATAAAGGCGATTTGTTTGTATCCATCCACTGCAACTATGTACCTAAGTTGAGGGAAGTAGTGAGAGAAGGCTCCCGTAAGGAAACTTATTACGCTACAACCGGAAAAGGCAAAAATAAAAAGCGTGTAAAGAAAACAAGAACAGTTCCTGTATATAAGACCTACTACCACGCAAACCCTGCACATGGCACCGAAACTTATGTGTTTGCTGCTCACAAGCAGGACGATAAAGAAGATTTTATTCTCGAAAACGGTGATATTTTCAGCAATGAAGAAGATGATGGTACCATTAATGCCAACATTAACGACCCCATTGTTAAGCAACAGGTGGCTTTATGGACCAAACAGTTTTTTGGCAACAGCGTAAAACTGGCTTCTATTGTTGAGGAAGAATTTGTTGGCATTGGCCGTTTCAGCCGTGGTGTAAAACAACGCCAGAAAGGTATTTGGGTATTGCAGGCCACTGCTATGCCAAGTATTTTGATCGAGCTGGGCTTTTTATCGCACAGGCCCGAAGAGGAATACCTCATAAGCGAAGAAGGCCAACAGCAAATGGTTGAAAGCATTGCCCGTTCTATTAAGCGCTACAAAGACCTGGTGGAAAAACCAGCACTGCAAAATGCGGCTAATAATTCCCGTAAGTAATTAGTTTACACTTTTTAACAGCTGTTTCTGCCCTTCTTCTTGGCAGCGGGTAAACATTTCTTATTTTTGGCCCAAGGGAGGCAATAAAATGCTTTTCTTTCACCAACTCATGAAATGAGTCATAAAATTTTCAAGCTATTATCTATTTGACCAGCCACGAAAATTTTATGACGAATAACATGTGGCTAAAAGCAATAAAATTAACACATGAATGTTTCAAACGAAACCAAAGTAGGCGCCTTAACCGTAATAGCTGTTACCCTTTTGATCCTCGGTTTTAATTTCCTGAAGGGCAAAACCATCCTCAAAAAATCAAATGTGCTGTATGCACGTTTCCCTGATGTAGGTGCACTGGAGCCTGCCAACCAGGTAAAAATAAAAGGTTACCGAATTGGCAATGTGTACAAGATCAACAAGCTCGATGATGATGTAAGTGAAGTAATTGTTACAATAAACCTTCTGGATGAAGTTAATATTCCCAGCAATTCAGTTGCTATCATTAACAGCAGTCTTACAGGTAATCCTTCGATCAGCATTCTACCCGGCAATTCAAAAACCTTTCTTGCGAAGGGCGATACATTGCAAAGCATCAGCAACCCTGATATCCTTTCAAAAATTACAACAAGCATTGACCCTGTAATGGCCAATGTAAAGCAGGCAGTCGATTCGCTGAAACTTTTATTGAGCAATGTGAACAGTATGTTTGATGAAAAGACAAAAGCCAACCTGAGACATACCATTGCGAATTTAAAGAGCACATCCGACGAATTAAACGTTATGCTCAATAGCAAGAATGGTGCACTGGCAAAAACATTAACAAATGTTGAAACCTTTACCACCAACCTCAATACGAACAACGAAAAACTGAATACCACGATTGAGAATTTTAAAACAACTTCACAAAAGTTATCAGAACTACAATTAAAGGAAACAGTTACCAATCTTAACAACAGCATCACACAATTACAGGGAATTTTGCAGAAAGCCAATGGCAAAGATGGTTCGCTTGGTTTGTTGATTCATGATCCGAAGCTTTATAACAACCTGCAGAACACAACCCGCAGCTTAAATATTCTGCTGGATGACTTCAAACTGCATCCTAAGCGTTATATAAATGTTTCTGTCTTTGGGGGCAAAAAAGATAAATCCGAACCATTGAAAGCACCATTGGCCGATAGCATCTATAACAATCAAAAATAATTGAACGTGTTTGTTCGCATTGGTTTACTGTGCTGTTTGCTTTTTTGTGTGAGTATTTTATCTGCCCAGCAAAAAACACTTCCTCCCCGCCCCTCACAATCAAGTGACACGGTAAGGGTCGTTGAGATCCTGAAGACCAATCGTTTTGATTTCAGAACAATTGATTCAGCCACTCAATTACAAATACTTGTGGGAGATGTGCATATTCGCCAGGGAGGCACTTTGTTTTGGGCCGATAGTGTTGTGTATAACGAAAAAGCAAACTTCATGCAGGCTTATGGCAACGTACATATAAACGATGCCGATTCAGTAAACATCTATTCCCAATACTTGCAATACGATGGCGCAAAGAAATTAGCCACTTTTCGTGATAAAGTAAAACTCAGCGATGGCAACAGCACATTGTACACCGATGAGATGGATTACGATATGAATGGCAAAGTGGGAACTTACCGTAACGGTGGCCGTATAGAAAGCAAACAAACCACACTCTACAGTAAAGAAGGTTTTTATTATGCTGATATAAAAGATATTTACTTCATCGGTAATGTAAAAATGAGTGACCCCGAAGTGGCGCTGGCAAGTGATTCGCTGCTATACAATACCAGCAGCCAGGTTGCAACGTTTATTGCCCCAACAACCATCAAAAGCGGGCAATCGACAATCAGAACAAAAGAAGGTTATTATGATCTGAAGTTGAAGAAGTCGAAATTCAGCAAACGATTTATTATCGAGGATAGTACTTCCACTATGGTTGCCGATGATGGTGCTTTTGATGATAAAACTGGTTTTGGAGAAGTAATAGGAAATGTGCAATACAAAGACACGGCACAAGGTGCCATGCTTTTTGCCAACCGTGTTTTCTTTAATAAAGAGAAAAAGAATTTTCTGGCAACCGAAAAACCAGTGATGGTGGTGGTGCAAAATAAAGATTCAGTTTACATTGCTGCCGATACCATTTACTCTGGCCTGATGAGAGACCTGGCCGGAATGAAGAACGGTTATATCAGCGCATTTGATACAGTGAAAGGAAAACAGATTATTCAGGTTGATTCAATTTTAAAGAACGATTCAAGTATCCTCATTAAAGATTCATCAGCAGTTAATGTTGATAGTATTGCTGTTCAAACAAAAGATACCATTGCAGCAGTCGTTGAAAAGCCAATCATCGTTACACAAAAAGATTCCATCAGCAACAAACCTCCCCCACTTAAAGTAAAGCCGGTATTGGTATTAAGTGATTCAACAAAAATACCAAGAGTAGATAGTAATGCTGTTGCAATAGTTGATTCTTCTACCATCAGGAAAATACGACCAAAAGAAGAAACAGATACACTTCGTTTTATTACTGCCTTCAGGCATGTGCGCATCTTTAATGATTCGTTACAGGCAGTGGCTGACAGTTTATTCTACTCCGGTGTAGATAGTGTGTTTCAACTTTTTCATGATCCTGTTGCATGGAGCAAAGGCAGCCAGGTAACAGGCGATACCATTTTCATCTTCACAGAAAACAAAAAACCAAAACGTCTTTACGTATTCGAGAACGGATTGCTTGTGCAAAGTGTAAAAGAAAGTTCAAGTTTCTTTAACCAGATCAAAGGGCGTACCATCAACGGTTATTTCATCAATGGTGAACTTGATTTTGTAAAAGCAAAAGGCACTGCAGAAAGTATTTATTATGCGCAGGACGATGACAGTGCTTTTGTTGGTATGAACCGCACCACTGCTGATATGATCGATATGTATTTCAAGGATCGCAGTCCGCAGAAAGTAAAATTCACCAGTTCGGTAAAAGGCACCACCTTCCCTATTCGCCAGTTACCTGAAGAGCAAAAGAAACTCCAAAACTTTCAATGGCTCGAAAACAAACGGCCAAAGAATAAACTGGAGTTGTTCTTATAATTAAAATAACATTCGTTCAAGGAGAAACACAGCAATAGCTGCAAAGAAACCAACCAGCGCCAGCCAGCTTATTTTCTTGAGATACCACACAAAGTTTATGGCTTCAATACCCATTGCTGCAACACCTGCTGCCGACCCAATAATGATAGCACTGCCTCCGGTACCTGTTGTTAATGCAAGAAATTCCCAAAACGGATGATCGGTTGGATACGTTGAAAGATCGTACATGCCTTGTGCTGCTGCAACAAGCGGAACGTTATCAACCAACGCAGAAAGTAAACCAAGTGCTGTACCAATTAAATAATCGTTCTTGAAAAAAGCATTGAGATGTGTGGCTGCTTCTTTCAACAATCCATTTGATTGTAAAGCAGCAACAGCCAATAATATTCCAAGGAAAAAAAGAATACTGGGTGTATCGATCTTTTGCAAAGCCCCGGCAACACTATAACGCTGCATCAGCCTCTCCTCTTTCTTTTTATGAATTACAGTTGTTATGATCCACATACAGCCTAGGGCAAGCAACATACCCATGAATGGTGGCAGGTGCGTAACCGTTTTAAACAATGGTACAAAAACAAGAAAGCCCAAACCCGTTGCAAGAATAATTTTCCCTTCTCTTTTATCAGTTTCTGAAGAAGTTGCTTTAGGCATGGCAATGATCTTCTTTCCTCTGAACCTGTACATAACGATCAGCACAGGTATAATGGATGCAACCAAACTCGGCAGAAACAGTTGCTTAATGATGTGCATCGCAGTTATTTGTCCGCCTATCCATAACATGGTTGTTGTAACATCACCTAAAGGCGACCATGCACCACCAGCATTTGCAGCAATAACAATCATACCTGCAAACCAAAGCCTGTCTTCTCTTTCACTCAACAACTTTGCACACAAAGAGGTCATCACAATCGTTGTGGTTAAATTATCCAGTATAGCCGATAAGAAAAATGTGATACAGGAAACAATTAAAAGCAGCCTGCTCTTATTAGTGGTATTTATTTGCCGGGTAATAATAGAGAAGCCATTGTGAGAATCGATCAGCTCCACAATCGTCATGGCACCCAGCAGGAAAAACAAGATCGATGCAATATCGCCGATGTGATGCATTAAGGCTTCGTTTACATCATGCGATGCCCCGCTTTCAAACATAAAAATAGTCCAGCAGATTGCCCCGGTAAGCAAGGCTGTTGCAGCTTTATTGATCTTTACAATATGCTCAAATGCGATCAATAAATATCCCAGAATAAAAATAGCGATGATTAAAAATGTAGCCATACTGAACCAGGTTGAATGCTTCAAATATAAAGCATAATAAAAGAACCCTTCCCGTCAACTGATCATTCACATACCGTAAACAGGAAACTCATTTCAGGTCTTACTGTTTGTTAAGTTTTCTTTCACACAGCTAAACAACAAATAACCGTTACTATGTAAGAGAAGCCGGCTGTTGAGTTTAACAACTTACATTAAAACCACAGATCTTATTGGCATTATTTTAGTTCATAAGAACGCAATTCCATCACCATGATTTATAAAAGCATTCTTGCATCATTTGTTCTTATTGTAATATTTGTAACCTCTTCGTCTGCACAATACCGTCACCAGGCAGGTGTTCGTTTAGGCAGTGCCGACCAGGTTGTATCAACCGGTTTTACCTATCGTTATCATTTCAATAATGGCAAAGCAGTGGAAGCAATTCTTAATCTGAGAGATCCCATTTCATTGGGCGCTTTGTATGAAGTGTTCAAACCCATCAATGCTGTTCCCAACCTGCAATGGTATTATGGCGGTGGTGCGTTCGTTGGGTTCACCGGCTTCGATAATTTTGGCATTACCGGCATTGCAGGAGTTGACTACCAGTTTGCCGAAGTGCCCATTAATCTTTCGATTGACTGGAAACCTGAATTAACATTAATTGAAGGTGTTCAGTTCCGGGCATCAACTGTTGCCGTATCTGTTCGATTCTCGTTTCTCAAAAAATAATTTCGTTCTCTTGGTTTCTGAAAAAGGTCTGATCTTCATCGGGCCTTTTCTTTGCTATTAAGGTTGGCAACCTTGAAAAACACAGACCTTTCTTTTTCATGATTGCTATTGTAACTTTATTGCATGAAGATATTTACAGCCGATCAGATCAGATCATGGGATGCATTTACCATTGCACAGGAACCGGTTGCTTCCATTGATCTGATGGAGCGTGCTGCCCTCGCCTGCAGTAACTGGATATTGCAACATCAGTTCTCAAAAAAGAAACTGCATATTTTTTGCGGCAAAGGAAATAATGGCGGTGATGGACTTGCGATTGCACGCCTCCTGTTACAGGAAGGCGTTTCTGTTGTTGTGTACATTTTTGAAACGGGCGCAAAAGGCACAGATGATTTTCAACATAATCTTGAACGGTTGCACAAGCTCACCAAAGAAATTCATTTCATTCAATCAGCAGAATTCTTTCCTGCATTAACAGCTGATGATGCAGCAATCGATGCATTGCTTGGCACCGGTTTAAATAAACCAATCGATGGTTTAATGCTTCAGCTGGCAGAGCACATCAGCAACTCTCCTGCTTCTGTTATTTCCATTGACATACCAACAGGTATGTTTGCCGATAAAAGCTGCAAAGAATATACCTGCATAAGAGCCGATCATACGTTGAGTTTCCAGGTTTACAAACTCTGTTTTATGATGCAGGAAAATGCAGATTGGTTTGGTGAAGTGCACCTGCTTGATATTGGTTTGCATCCAACTTATTATCATGAAACAATTGCGTATCATCAACTCATCGATAGAGAGATGATTACTTCCATCTACCATAAACGAAAACCATTTGCACACAAAACTGTGTTTGGTCATGCATTGATCATAGCAGGCAGCTATGGAAAAAACGGGGCAGCTGTGCTATCTGCAAAAGCAGCTTTGCGAAGCGGTGCCGGTTTACTAACGGTGCATACGCCTAAATGCGGCTATACTGTATTACAATCAACCGTACCGGAAGCAATGCTTGAAACAGATGTTGAAGAACGACATCTCTCCACACTTCCAACAGATATGTCGAGATATACTGCTATTGGTATTGGACCGGGCATTGGGCTGCATGAACAAACAGCAGGATTATTAATGAACCTGCTGCACACAGCACATCAACCCGTTGTGCTCGATGCAGATGCATTAAACCTGTTATCGATCAAAAGAGATCTGACGAAACACTTGCATGAGGAATGTATCCTCACTCCTCACCCAAAAGAATTTGAACGTTTATTCGGTAAAACAAATAATGATTTTGAACGTAAAGAACTGGCGCTGCAAAAAGCGGAAGAGTTGAATTGCGTGATTGTATTGAAAGGTCATCATACATTTATTGCTAACCCGAATGGTGATGCCTGGTTTAATAACACAGGCAATGCAGGTATGGCAACTGCCGGCAGCGGCGATGTATTAACCGGCATTTTAACCGGTTTACTTGCACAAGGGTATAGTGCAGAAGAAGCAGCGATATTGGGCGTGTACATTCATGGAGCCGCAGGTGATTTTGCTGCACAACAGTTATCGCAGGAAGCAATGATGGCGGGTGA
Organism: Lacibacter sp.; assembly: GCA_036675885.1. Lineage (GTDB taxonomy): Bacteria > Bacteroidota > Bacteroidia > Chitinophagales > Chitinophagaceae > Lacibacter. Next base: position 22,941 of record JAKFDY010000539.1, read on the forward strand.
TATCAATCAACATATCAGCAATGCATTTCTTCAACTGTCTCAAACGATTTAATTCATGCAGTTGAAGATCGCATTGAAATTATTTGCCTATCTCCTGCCGTTTTTATTGATTGTATTTGATGCTTCATCACAAACAAAAAATGATTCAGCAGTTAATAAAAATCATTTAATCGCATTACCTGTTATTTCCCGATCCATTGAAACTGATTGGTCGTTTGGTGCGGGCGGCACCTATACATTTTATACAACAAGAAAAAAAGATTCCTCCACCCGCACTTCGTCTATCCGTTTTCTTGGTAGTTACTCTTTGCGAAAACAATTTTTGTTTACGATCAATGGACCGGTATTTTTTCCGGGGGAGAAATATATTCTCAACAGTCATTTCTCCTTCAGCTCTTTTCCAGATCGTTTTTGGGGAGTAGGTAATCATACGCCTGACAGCAACGAAGAAGAATATAATTTCAAACAATTCTATGTACGGTTGCATGGTGAACGTTTGCTGGGACAAAAATTATTTGCAGGACTCATTTACGATTTTCAACGGGTGATCAATATCAATACACAACCGGGTGGTTTGTTTGATCAGCAAAATGTTGCAGGCAAACATCCTTACCTGGTATCAGGTTTGGGATTAAGTTTTTCCTGGGACACACGCAACAATACCTTCTGGCCAAACAAAGGACATCTATTTTCGTTGCAGGCCACGCATTATACATCACTGTTGTTTTCTGATCATCGATTCAACAATATCACAGCAGATGCAAGATGGTTCAGACAGATCACACGTAAGCAGATACTTGCACTGCAGGGTTATATCTTTTTAAATACAGGTGCCGATGTGCCCATCAGGAGTATTGCCTCTCTTGGCGGTGCCGACCGGATGCGTGGCTTTTTTAACGGCAGATACAGAGATGATCATTTGCTGAGTTTACAAACAGAATATCGTATTCATTTGTATAAACGCATCAGTGCCGTTGGCTTTGCAGGAATGGGTGATGTGGCAGGACGTTTCAGTACACTTTCTTTACAACGTTTAAAATATTCGTATGGCGGCGGACTCCGTTTTGCTGTAAACAAAAATGAAAAACTGCATATCCGTTTCGATTATGGTTTTGGAAGTGGTAAAGGCAACAATGGTTTTTACCTTCAGTTTGGAGAAGCGTTTTAAACATCTTTTGTTATTTTTGATGAAATGAGTTCCTATTTCAACTTTATTGATACAAAAGCACTTGATAAAAAAGTTCAAACAGGCGAATTCCCTTTCAGCCAGAATCTTTTTTGGGACACTTCTATTGAGAAAATTGACCTGAAAAAAATCAGCGATATATAATTGAGCGGGTTTTAACCCGTGGATTTCTTGAAGACTTCTACATACTTCTCCAGCTTTATACAACCAGCGAATTAAAAGAAGCGATTCTTAAGAGCAGGGAACTAGATGCCAAAACCATCAACTTCTGCAGCAACTATTTCAATATCCCTAAACCGGAAATGCATGCTTCATCTTTCTACAATTGAAACAGAAACCTTCAGTCTGCTGAAGGTGCTTTTCAAATTAGATGAAATAAAAGAGCATTTTGCGTTAGCAGGCAGCACTTCACTTTCCTTACAGGTTGGACACCGGAAATCAATTGATCTTGATTTGTTCACAACACAACCATTTAATGTAAGAGATATCGAGTTATTACTCTCCGGTGAATATAAGAACGATTTCACTTTTGTAAACAGCTCAAAGAGAATGCTGTTTTCTTACATAAAGAATATCAAGTGCGATTTTGTGACTGAGCCTGCAACACTCATTACTTCATTTATAGAAACAGAAGGCATTCGCTTGTTCAGCATCGCAGATATTGCAGCTATGAAAATGCATACTGTTTGTGGCAGAGGAAAAAGGAAAGACTTCTTTGATATTTATGTATTAACTGAATTATATGGTTGGGAACAATTGCTAAAATGGTTTGAACACAAATATGGAACCGATCAGTTTTCTTTTTTGTGGCGCAGCATAACGTATTTTGAAGATGCCGATGAAGATGCTGATATCGAAGGACTTTATCCCTACTCCAAAACATGGGACGAAATAAAACTTTACATTACTGAACACTGTAAATAAAAAAGGCAGTCCGTATAAACGGACCGCCTTTGAACTTAACCAAAAACCAACCTAACTAATCTTAATCTCCTGTTCTTTTGTTTGCGCACCTGCAATAACAGGTAAGCTCACCTGCAACACACCATCTTCATACTTCGCTGTAATAGCGGAAGCATCAATGGTTTCATCTAAGGTGAAGGTGCGTACAAAACCACCACGGCTGTATTCACGCAATACCCAATCGAATCGTGGAAAGCCATCCGGTGGTGTATAGGAAATAGTTAACTCATTCCCTTTTACATTCACCGCAAAATGTTCCTTAATACGTCCGGGTGCAAATACCAGCATTTCAAAACTGGTTTCGGTTTTGTAAATATTAACTGCGGCTCGTTGCATTGAACGGTAAAGCAGGTGCCGTTTGCTGCTTCCGTAGTAATCGCCTTTTGCGGCGTGTGACTGATGATACATAGTCATTTCTTTTTTGTTAGAAAAAATGTTTACTCTAATTCAGACGCACAGAGAAAGAAAATACTTTAGGATGAAATATGCAGATATGGTTCATGGCTAAAGCCATAGCATGTTTAAAATTAAATACCCCGACCTGAAGGTCGGGGCAAGTAATACAAAGCCCGAACAATAAGTCCGGGTTTCATAATCATAGTAAATGTTTTTATAAACTTTGTTCCTGTGTTGGTTTGTTCTCAGGTTTAATTTCTTTCTCTGCGGGATAATGACCGCAACGCTTCCACCACTCCTGTTTAAACTTTGCTTTTTCTTCATCGGTCATGTTGCTCCAGTTTTGTTTCCAGGCCGGGCCACCTCGGTGTTTTCCTTTGCCACCAAAACCGCTGAACAATATCTTACTTAATAAAAGTATACCTATTGCCTGCCAGAAGCTGATCACATGAAAACCTGTTGCCGGCACCAAAGCTGTATTCCACAAAAACATCACCAGCCATCCAAACCCAAACACTGCTGCAATAATCAGCACGGGTATAAAGGCCATCCATTTTTTATTCCTGTTCCTCATCATCGTTAAAAATATTAATTGTTTAGAAAATCGTTGTACAATGTTTCAAGTCTTGTACGCAGGTGTAACACTGCATACCGCTTGCGTGAGATAATGGTTTTAATATTTTCATTTTCACGGTCGGCAATTTCCTGGAGCGTCATATCCTCCAGTTCGTTCCACACAAATACGTTTCGTTGTTTTTCCGGAAGTTCCTGCAGGGCATCCATCAATTCATCCCAAAACAAACGCTGCATACTTTGTGTTTCGGCATTTTCATCGTCACTGCGCAGGATCGATGAAAAGAAACTAACACCGTCGTCATCTTCGTAGGAATAATCATCCAGTAATGCATCTTTCTTTTTCCTTGATTTATCAATGATGCGGTTGCGGGCTACCCGGTATAACCATCCCCCGATATTATTGATATCGTCCACAGCCGGTAAGTTGCTGAACTGGTACCACACATCCTGCAGAATGTCTTCAGCGTCTTCGTTGGTCTTTACACGGCTACGTATAAAGCCAAACAACTGCCTGCTGTAGTTGCTTATGGTTGATATGATCGTTTGCTGTCGGGCCATTGCCTCCATGCCATCGTACATTTGTTTAAGAAAGAACGACGGCCGATTAATTTTACTTTAAAGATGAGGAAAAAGGCAGAAGGAGCAAGATACAGGCGCAAGGAGCAAGATACAAGGCACAAGAAAGAAAACCCAAATTCCAAAAAACAAAATCCAATCCAAAGGCACAAGAACGGAGAGCAGGTTTCAGTCTAAGAACTTACGAACTCAAAACTTGCCCCCCATAACTCTTAACACGTAACCAAAACCAAAAAACTCAACACAAAAGAAGCCGTTATTTCAGCTTTTCCACAACCCTTAACGCCTTATACTATTTTACACCCATTCCCCTATCTTTGCCCGCCCGTACCGAAACGGTACGTTCGGGCGGGCCGCCCCTTGACCATCATGACTTTAGCGGCGGCTTAACTTAAAAATCAACAACATAGAATCATTGTTTATGGAGAATTTGATTTATCTCGTTCCCGCTATGGCAGTCGTTGGATTGCTGTACATGTTTGTGAAGTATAACTGGGTTTCAAAGCAGGAAGCCGGTAATGCACGGATGCAGGAAATCAGTAATTATATTGCTGAAGGTGCTATGGCTTTTTTAAAAGCTGAGTGGAAAGTGCTGGGCTATTTTGTAGTGATCGTTGCCATTCTTTTGGGCGTTATGTCATTGGCTAATCCTAACAGCCACTGGTGCATTGCCCTTGCCTTTGTAATGGGCGCAGTGTTTAGTGCTACTGCCGGTTACATTGGTATGAAGATCGCAACAAAAAGCAATGTACGTACTGCACATGCAGCCCGCACAAGTTTGAGTAAAGCATTGAATGTGTCGTTCACCGGTGGTTCTGTAATGGGACTTGGTGTGGCAGGTTTGGCTGTGCTTGGTTTGGGTGGTTTATTTATTATACTCAAAGCCATTTTTGTTCCGGCAGGTGCCGATGTAAATGGTGCTGAAATGCTCACAGCTATTGAAGTGCTTACGGGCTTTTCATTAGGTGCTGAGTCAATTGCCCTGTTTGCACGTGTGGGTGGTGGTATTTATACAAAAGCTGCCGACGTTGGCGCTGACCTTGTTGGTAAAGTAGAAGCAGGTATTCCTGAAGATGATCCACGTAACCCTGCAACCATTGCTGATAACGTGGGTGACAACGTGGGTGATGTGGCTGGTATGGGCGCCGATCTGTTTGGTTCTTATGTGGCAACAGTATTGGCAACAATGGTACTCGGCCAGGAAACCAAATCAATCGATGCATTTGGTGGTATGGCTCCGATCTTATTACCGATGATGATCGCCGGTATTGGTATTCTCTTTTCTATTGTTGGTACCTGGATGGTTCGTGTGAGCGACAGTGCAGGCATCAATACAGATAATGTGCAGAAAGCCCTGAACATGGGTAACTGGGGATCAATTGTCCTTACAGCTATTGCCTGTGTTGGCTTGGTTTATTTTATTCTTCCCGAAACAATGGTGCTGCGTGGCGCTGAATTCACCAAATGGGGTGTATTGGGAGCTATTGCAGTTGGCTTGGTAGTGGGTGCTTTAATGAGCATCATTACTGAATATTATACGGCCATGGGTAAACGCCCTGTGCTGAGCATCATCCGCCAGTCTTCTACAGGTCATGCTACCAACGTAATTGGTGGTTTGGCTGTTGGTATGGAATCTACCTTCTTACCAATTCTTGTATTAGCTGCAGGCATTTATGGTTCATTCTTGTGTGCAGGTTTATATGGTGTGGCCATTGCTGCTGCGGGCATGATGTCGACCACTGCTATGCAGCTGGCGATTGATGCCTTCGGTCCTATTGCCGATAACGCCGGTGGTATTGCTGAAATGAGTGAATTACCAAAAGAGGTTCGTGAAAAAACCGACGTGCTGGATGCTGTAGGTAACACCACTGCTGCAACAGGTAAAGGTTTCGCTATTGCTTCTGCTGCCTTAACAGCGCTGGCATTATTTGCTGCGTTTGTTGGTGTGGCTGGCATCAGTGGTATTGATATTTATAAAGCCGATGTATTGGCTTGTTTGTTTGTTGGTGGAATGATTCCATTTATCTTCTCTTCACTGGCTATTCGTGCAGTGGGTGAAGCAGCCATGGCAATGGTGGAAGAAGTGCGCAGGCAGTTCCGCACTATTCCAGGTATTATGGAAGGTACAGGCAAACCTGAATACGATAAGTGTGTGGCAATTTCAACTGAAGCATCTATTAAAAAAATGATGTTGCCCGGTGCTATCACTATTGCTTCTCCATTGATCATTGGTTTTGCAATGGGACCTGAAGCATTAGGTGGTTTCCTCGCTGGTGCTACTGTAAGTGGTGTGTTGATGGGAATGTTCCAGAACAATGCCGGTGGTGCATGGGATAATGCCAAGAAGAGTTTTGAAAAAGGTGTTGAGATTAACGGTGAAACGTTTTACAAAAAATCGGAGCCACATAAAGCATCTGTAACAGGCGATACTGTAGGTGATCCGTTTAAGGATACTTCTGGCCCATCAATGAACATCCTCATCAAACTGATGTCGATCGTTTCATTGGTAATTGCTCCTACCCTTAAAGGAATTTTTCAAGAAAAAATTGAGACAGATAAAAAAATTCAGATTCAGAAGTTATCTACAATGGTAGATCAGGGGCATGGCCAAAAGGTGGAAGTAAAAATGGAACAAACAATTTCATCAACAGACACAAAATTTGAAAATCCATTTGTAGCAGCTATTGTTGCTGATGGTCTAGTTGATGCAAAGAAATTCAGTATTGAATTAAAAGGTGATCAACTCAGCATTAACGGTACTGTGCAGCCGAAAGATGTATTGGAGAAATACCAATCACTCCTGAATGGCAAAACAGAATTAAAGATCGAAGTGAATTGATCAGTCACATTATAAATTTCATTGAACTGACCCCGGGATTTTTCCTGGGGTTTTTCATACAACAGCAAAAAAAATCCTGATAATCACCCGTTTTATGAAATTTGGAATGATGTTTGGACAGTATGCATCACGAATAGGATTCTTAAACAATAAAATTTACTTTATGAAACTGAAATTCAGTACAATTCTTTCGGGAATTGTGATCATGACTACAGTATTGCTGGCCGTTGGTTGCCAGAAGAACAAGAGCAATGGCGATAAACCCCGTTTACAGGTTCGTTTAACGGATGCGCCTGATCCTAACGTAAAGGAAGTTTGGGTTGACATTAAAGGTATTGCTATCAAAATGGGCGACAGCGCTGAGATCACTTTAGCAAACTCTTACCCCGGGCTTTACAATCTGCTCAACTTTACGAACGGTAAGGATACCATCCTTGCTGATGCAGAAATTCCGGTAGGCCGTATTTCACAGATCCGCCTCTTACTTGGCGAAAACAATTACATTATTACAAAAAGCGGTGAAAAAATTAATCTTACAACACCCAGTGCACAGCAATCTGGTTTGAAAGTACAGATTCAGCAAGATGTTACAGGTGGCGTGCTCTATCGTTTGATACTTGACTTTGATGCAGCTAAATCAATTGTAAAAGCAGGCAACAGCGGTAAATATATCCTGAAACCTGTATTGCGTGTGCTTTCGTTTGTTCCATCAGGTGGCAGCGTGAAAGGTGTAGTTGCTCCTGATTCAATTGTAACCACAGTTTATGCGATCAATGGACCTGATACAGTAGCATCAACCTTTACACAAGTTGGTAACGGTAACTATATGATCAAGGATATTCCTGCAGGCAGCTACAGTTTCTCTTATGTGCCTAATGATACGATCCATAAAACAGCAACACGTACAGTGCCTGTAACACTTGGTCAGATAACCATTGTTGATACTGTGAAACTGGAGAAAAAATAATTGTTTCCTTTGATGTCCGTATAAACCGCCCTTTTGGGGCGGTTTTTTTATGCGACCGAAGCTGTTCGAATCTATTTTTTTTACCCGTTCTGTTTTCCTTGCCGCAAGGAGAAAACTCTGCGTTACCTTCTTTTCTCCTTTCTCTGCGCCAAAACATCATCTAAACAGCTTTTCAAAAACAGCTCACCCTTTTGTTAACCATTTCTGAATTTTACGAATGGTCTTGGTTTTTACGAACAGGGTCGTATATTTGATACGAAACAAGTCGTAAATAATGAGTACTAAGCAACTGAAACCAACGGAAAGTGAATTGGAGATCCTTCGTGTTTTATGGGAGCGTGGCGAAGCAACCGTAAGAGATGTACACGAAGAACTCAGCAAAACAAAGGATGCGGGTTACACCACTACCCTGAAGTTGATGCAGATCATGCATGAAAAAGGAATGGTGAAACGTGACGAAAGCAATAAAACACATAAGTATGTTCCGTTAATCTCACGTGAAAAAACACAAAAGCAATTTGTAGGTAAGATGATCGATACTTTGTTCCAGGGGTCTTCTTCGCAACTGGTGATGCAGGCACTCGGTAACCACAAAGCATCGAAGGAAGAGCTCGATGAAATTCAAAAACTAATTGATAACCTGAAACAGCAGTAACCACATGCAGGATTTATTCCAATCTGCATTTTTACAGGCTTTGGGAAAAGCAATTGCCGACAGCATCTGGCAAATGGGTCTGCTGTTTTTGCTTTACCAACTGCTTGTATTTTTATTCCGCATTAAACAGGCTGCCGTTAAAAACTTCATCAGCACTGTTTTTGCACTAGGCGGATTTGCATGGTTCATTTCAGGTATTGCCCTGCGCTGGCAACAACAACTTCAACAGAAAACTTCACTCATCATCAGCGAAGGCAATTTGAACAATTCGCTGCTGAGCAGTTTTATAAAAGATAATCGTTGGGAATTATTCTTCAACTGGCTCGATTATAAAATACAGCTTGTTCTCCCCTATCTCTCCATTGCTTATTTATTTGTATTGCTCTGGTTTAGTGTGAAATTGATTGTGCAGTTACAAGCTGCCAACTCTTTGCGCAATAAAGGACTGGCTTCTGTAAGCGATGATATGCAGGAGTTCTTTGCCTACCTGGTTGAAACTATAGGATTGCAACGCCCTGTTCAACTTTTCATCAGCAAACAAATTGATATACCTGCTACACTTGGTTTCTTAAAGCCAATTGTGCTGTTACCTGCCACCGCAGTTACACATTTAACTGCCGCACAATTGGAAGCAGTACTACTGCATGAACTCGCTCATATTAAACGCAATGATTATTTCTGGAATCTGTTACTTTCTGTTTCAGAAACCATGTTATTCTTTAATCCATTTGCTTTATTGCTGATCGGTATTGCAAGAAGAGAGCGGGAAAACAGTTGCGATGATCATGTAATGAACTTTCAGCAGAATGCAGCTGTTTATGCAGAAGCATTATTGAATGTTGAGAAAGCAAGAATTCAAAACCCACAACTGGTAATGGCGCTTGGTGATAATAAGCATCACCTGATGGATCGTGTAAAACGTATCCTGAATATGCCTGCTGAAAAAAACAAGATCAGTACAAGATTACTGGCACTGCTCCTCTTCACGATTGTGTTTGCTTTGATAGGTTGGTTGATTAAAGAACGCCAGCCTGTAAAAGAAGAAATGAAGCAGGCAGTTCTGAAAGAACAACCGTTGAAGGAAAAAATCAAAACTGTTTATTTTACAACCAACGCAGTGGTGAAACAAAAGAATGATGCGGTGTTGCTGCGAGATGACAAACAAAAAATAAGACTCGAACTGAAGGATAAAATAAATGAAGAAGACATTCTTGTGTGGAATGAAAACGAAGACAAAGAGATCAAGTTTGATAAAGTGATCTTTAATGATCTTCCTGTTGAGTGGTTTGAGCAATTGGTAAAACCAGGTGTGCGTGTCCGTTTACCTGATGTAAAGCAAAGACCAGGGATTGCGTTACAGCATGGGCCCGACTCTTCCCTTATTGCTGAACGTGAAAAAGAAATGGAATTTTATGTTGAAAATGTTGATCGTTTAAAACAATTGCGTGAACGGTTCCCGCAGCAAAAAATGCGTAACAGTGGCGGCTCAACAATGATGCAGTATCCAAAAGGAGCAATCTTTGATTCACTCATGCAAAAATTAAATGGCCAGTTTAATTTCACAATTGAAGGAAACCACCCCTCTCCTGATGTTATGTTCCGTGAATACTTTACAACAGAAGGTTTTTATAATCACCCCAAAGGAACTCCACAACAACAGGCTGCAGATGATGAAAAGAAAGAGCGCATTAAAACAAAATTCACAATTAACCGTAAGGCAAGAAAAGATACTACTGACAATGCACAACTGAAAAGCAGGTTACGGACTGCAGCACCTGTAATTGCTTACTTATATAATGACCAGGGATTACGTGAAGACATGCAACTGGCACAACAACATGTGCAAATCATTTTAGAAAATAATCATATGCTGATGAATCAACCTCCACTTTGCGGTTGTCCCGATTCATTACAAGTACAAGTGCAGGAACAAAGAACAGCACCTCAGCCAAAAAGAGTTATCAGAAGATTAGAAGTAATCAAATTGTAACGATCACCAAACACGGCGTGGACAAAGATCGCCATACTTATTTCCCAACAAAAAGCCGATCACAATTTCATGCGTGCCTCTTTGTGCATATTGCAAAAGATATTTTGAATTATTTACATCGTATGAGTAACCAACATTCACTACGTTGGAAATATTAAAACCCGCCATCGCAGCAAAGCCTTCTTTAATTCGATAGTTCCCTCCTATCCAGAAGCGATCCTGGTATTGTGCTTTCACATTTACATCCACATACAACGGCATGCTTGGGATATAACGCAGCATCACAGATGGCATCACATTTACATCTTCACCTGCAAGTACACGGTAGCCGGTAGTAACAAACACATGCGGCACCAAAGTTGATTTATACAAATTATCATCCACCAGGTTTATTTTCTGTGGAATGATCTGTTGCACCGATGCACCTGCAAAAAATTGATCGGAATAAAGCCAAAGGCCTGCATTGAGTTCTGGTTTTATTTTACGCAGTTCACTTGTAAAACCACCAATTGCAGGATCAACAGGATTAGCTAATTGAATTTTGGAAGCATCCACATTAACACCCGAAATACCTGCTGCGAACCCTGCTGATAAATTTAGCTTGGGTGTTAGCCCTAAATGATATGCATACGATGCGGTTGCATAAAAACGATTGATGTATCCCGTTTTGTAATTCACTATACTTGCTCCTACTCCATGATGTGCTTCAGCTGCGGTGTATTCTTCCCAATATTGTTTTCCTCTTGGGTTTTCGCCCGGCACTCCAAATGAAGTAGCACTTGTTCTGTAATCTTCTTTACCAATGGGCGTGTGTATGGTTGCATAAACCGTTTGCGGTGCTCCTGGAAAACCAACCCATTGATTGCGGTAACTTAATTTTATATCCGTATAGTTTTCTATTCCTGTTAATGCAGGATTAAGCACATAAGGATTTAAAATGTATTGGGTATAATGTGGACGTTGCTGTGCGGCAGCTATCACTCCCATCATCATCAAACAAAAAACTAAAAATTGTTTTCTCATCATTACTGCTGCATTATCGTAAAATAGTTACATAACCTGTTATCCGTTTGCGGCCGTTCTTTGGATCGAGTACATAATAATAAGTACCAGCCGGCAAAGGCGATCCTTTATATTTCCCATCCCACGGTGTGGAGTAACCGACCGAGCGATACATCATTGATCCAGCTGTATTATATACTTCAATAACAGCCCCCGGATAATCGTTCAGGAATTTAATTTCCCAGGAATCATTAATACCATCACCATTGGGTGTAAACGTATTTGGTGGTCTTGGTGATTTAAGAATTTTTATAAAAAGATCATCAGTTGCCTTACAACCAAAACCGTTTGTAACCGTTAACAAATAAGTGATATCATCTTTTGGTTGCAGAATAGTTGGCAATTGTAATGTAACATCATCAAGATAGGTTGATGGCGACCATAAGAATTGTAAATCTGTACCACTGGCCGTAACATTGGTGATCTTACGAACACCGTCTTCCAATACAGTAAGGTCAGGTCCTGCATTTGCAATTGGTACCGGCCACACTTCAATTGTTTGATCTGAAGTGCTTACGCAACCATTGCTTGCATTGAATGTATAACGGATGCTATGTGTGCCAACGCCTGCACCCGTTGGGTTAAATAATCCGTTTGCATTTACTCCCGGCCCTGTATAAACGCCTGTACCACTTAAGCCACCAATCTCGTTACCCTGCATCAACTGGAATGGTACATCATTCAAACAAACCCCAAACAGTGTATTGAATTGCGTGAGCGGACTTGCATTAACTGTAATGGTTTTTATTTCTTCATCCACACAAAGAATACCTGAATAAGATTTGTAACGAACCTGGTATGTTTTTGTAAGTGGCGATTGAAATTCAGGATAACGATGTTTGTACACTTTACCTGCTGATGGCTGCTCATCCGTTTCCACAACTGTTGGAGCATTGGCATTATCCCAATAAATCTCAACTTTAGTAACATTACCAAAATCAACAGTTGATTTATCTTCCAGTTCAACATCCTGGTTACTGCAAAGCGTGTTTGCTGAACGAACTAAGAAATCAGCTTTTGGAATAGAACCGTTGACAGTAAACGGAATCGCAACAACAGAATCACGACAACCATCTTTTGAAGTTACTTCCAGTGACAGTAAATAATCAGCTGCTTTATTAAACGTAACAGAAGGTGTTTTTGATGTACTGGTTACTGGTGTTGGGGCCGGTGTAACAGCAGGTGAACCCGTATTAAATTTCCACAGGTAAGTCATCTGTCCTGCACTGTTATCTGCAATGGAAGAAGTATCTGTAAAGATTGCTTGTGCATCACTCAAACAAACTTCCGGTAATACAAACCCTGGTTTTGGCAAAGGATTGATGCGCATTGTACGCACAAGCGTATCACTGATACAACCTTTCGAATTCTCCGTTACAAAACGAATGGTATAATCGCCCCAGTTTGAATAGACATAATTTGCTGAAGAAATATTTGTACTCGTGATTGTATTGCCATCGCCAAACTGCCAATGGCTTTTTACAATTGATCCTGTGTTTGCAGTTGAAGTATTTGTAAATGTGATGGCATTCTTTTCGCAGACCAATGCACTTGTTGTAAAGTTTGCTGTTGGCCATGGATTCACTATAACCGTTTTTACAACAGTATCGCTCACACAATTCTGATCTGTGAACACCCAAAGCGTTGCAGTGTAAGTACCGGGGTTTGCGAAATTCTTTACCGGATCTTTTTGCGTTGATGAAGTACCATCACTGAAACGCCACTCCCACTTTGTAACCGGATGCGTAAAGCCGTCAGATGCATTTGTAAATGTAACCGGTGTTTGCCAGCACACTTCAGCAGGCGCAGTAAAATCAGCTTTTGGTTGCGGATAAATTTTATCTACTGCTTTTGTAACCGAATCGGCACAACCATAAGCAGTCGTTATTTTCAGCTTTGTATTGAAAGGACCAATTGATGGATATTGATGAGAAGGATTTTGGATAGTCGCATTATTCAATACCCCACTTGCAGCATCTCCAAAATTCCAGAAATAATTAAATGCACTTTGTGTTCCATCAGCAATAGTTGAAGTGCTGTTGAAATTGATCACAGGATCAGGCATACAACCGTACGAAACAGTAAAATCAACAACGGGATTTGGCCTGATAGTAAATGGCATTGAATAAACCGGGCTTAAGCAACCGGTGTTTGTTTTCAGTTGTAACGTGGCTGTATAATTTCCTGTTGCAGCAAAAGCTGATGTTACGTTTGCAGCGGTTGTATTATTGATCGGCGAACCGATTCCGGTATTCCATGTCCAGTTCGTAATTGAACCAAACCCTCCTGCCAAGGTTGATGAATCTTTAAACGTAAGCGTTTTGCCAACACACAATGGATCGATAATGCCAAACTTTGCAACGGGCGTTTTGGTAACAGTTATCAATTGTTCTGTTGTATCGCTTAAACAACCTGCATCCGTCATGGCTACATAACGAATCTTAAATTGCCCGGGATTGCTGAATGCTTTTGAAGGATTAAATGTATTGGCAGTAGTTACATCACCAAAATCCCAATAATGTTTAATGACAGGTCGGCCATTGCTTGTATTAATACCGGTAAAGGAAATTAATGAATCGGTACAGCCTGCAGCTGCTGTATTTGCCCATGAAAAAGTTGCCGTTGGCGGATCAAGCACTTCCAGATCGAAATTGATGATCTGTTCTCCCAAACAACCATCAGGCGTTGGGTTGTTTACCGTAACCACCACAGGATACTTCCCTGCTGTATTATAGATATAATTACCCGGCAGTTTAAACACATAAAGTGTTTTGCCATTCAGTACAAATGTTGAATCAGCAACAGGCGCATTATTGATCACATCAGGATAGCCGGTAAAATCCCACTTCATGCTGATGGGTAAATACGGAAGCGTTAACGATAAAAAGAATGGAGAACTTTTGCAGGTAACCGGACTTTTAATGATGGCATTGGCATTCTGTGTTGTTACATATTGATACAGGTCGATCACATTCGTACCGGCATTGTAACCGTAAGATTCTGCGTTACCAAATCCATAAGCAATGGCATTAAAACCTGAATCGGATTGAATAGTATAAACGCCGGAGGTTGGCAGGCTTTGTTTCAGGTAAGAATAATTTGCATCGCCGGGGTGAACGGTGAATGTTCCTGTTGGCAATGTATTACCACCTGCATCTTTCAATCTGAATGAACTGATGGCTGTTCCCTTATTGGGAATCACTACATTAATGTAATGTTGAAGAATAGCAAAGTTGCCGGTTGCATTCCAGATAACTTTATTGATATTCTGCTCAACCGGGCTTAAGTAGATCACTTCGGGATCACCGGGTGAACTGTTACCACAAGCTCCCTGCGAGGTGAAATATTGAACAACTGTAATTGGATTGTCCGCTTCGATCAACATTGGTTGATTGGTTACAGGAAGATCGTAATAGAATCCACCAACCAATGAACCTGATGAGAGTGCAACACCATTTACTTTTACCACCGTTGATGAACTGGATACACAAATTCTATACAGGTTAAATGCCTGCGGGCTGGAAGCTGTTGCCATTAAATATTTTTTACCCCAGGCATTTTTGGGAAAAGCCTGCGCCATATAATTATCTGAAGACGACGATGTGCTGTTATTCGGACAAGTGATGCTGATACGTCCGCTTCCGGAAAACACAGCGATCTTTTTACAGCCACTGCCAGTGTTGATGGAACGAATAAATGTTCCGGTAAGATCAACCCCTGAGTGGTTGCTACCTGATGTGGCATTGGTAAACTGCCCCATAATATTAAATACCTGTCCCTGCGTAAGTGTTACTGTGAATGGAACACCTGCCGGCCTGCTTAATGTTGCCTGGCTCGGTATTATTTCAACACTGGTGGTACCGGTATCAGCAGCAATAACATAAGCCCATGAATTGGCATTTGCCGTATTGGCCCTGTTTTGAAAATTGATGGAATAATATTCACGTCCCAAGGTATTGGTTGGAAAAAGAATGGTAGCGCCGGAAACATTTTGATTGTAAATATGGGCATAAGCAACAATGGGCTGATCGCTGGTAATATGAATGCCTTTGTTTTCCGGAGCAGAACTTTCGCTCAGCAAACGGGCATCCCGTGCTCCTGATTTGGGTAACGGGTTTGATGTGAAAACGGTATTAGCTGGAACGGAATAAGTAACTGAATAACCCAAACCCGGGATAGTAACAGTTACATTGGTAGCTGCTTCGGTTGCAAAGTACAGCACCATGTCCTGGCTGTTGCCCCCGGTCATCACCTGGTGGTAACCGTAAGCAACCCAAAAGTCTCTTCCCTTATTGGAGAAATCCTGGGCGAAAGAGTACAGATTAGTCAGCAGCAAGCAGGCTGACATCAACATCAATTTTCTCATTACGTAAGCATGTGGATGTGGACGTACAAGTTAAGCGTTTTCCTGTACAAGACACAATGCTGAAAGTTCAAGTTCAGGAAATATTTATCCGGCGGAGATAATCTGTTGCAAGTGGTCCTTCACAAAAAAGCAAATCAAGTATACCGAGGTTTGGGACAAAGCCATGTCGTTCTGAAAATACCTGCTGGTAAACAGGGAAATTTTCAACAGTTACTGGTTCAGTTTTTTTGGGTCGCTGAGAAATTAGTTTCATCGCCTCCTCCTCACTATAAGCCAAAATGTCAACTTTCAGTTTCAACCGTTGGAGACAATAATCCATGCTTTTCAGATTCAGATCCATCAGGTACTTTTCCTTCCGTAAAAACAGTTGCTGCAGTTCCGGGGCATAATCTTCAAACCAGGGAGCCTTCCGGTAATTGTCGTGGATGCCCCGCCAATGGATCCGCTGCCAGGGTTCGGCATAATTGATCCTCACATCCTTCCATTTTACTTTTTGATCACGACCACCTTCCAACGGAACGGAGAGAAGGAGAGGTCCATTTGCGCCCATCAGCTTCATCCTGTTCAAATGAAGTGCACGGAAGTAGCTTTCGTATGCAGAAAAAAACACATTTGTTTGATTGATAAACTTTAAATACGAATAAACATTTCCAAAATATTGTAATTCAATAATTTGATTCTTTTTTTCACCATCCGAATTTATCTCTGAATCATTTTTCATTTTACACGCCTTATTTCGATTTTTTAACCCTGTTTAACCAGTTTATTAATTACAGTAAAAACTACTTAACTTATTTTAAAACAATTTTTTAAATATTAATTTTACAGCTACATTTTTTTGTGTTGATTTTCAACCTGCTGCACCCGGAAATCAGCTAACTATTTTAGCTCAAATTTAAGGCTTCTTTTGAAGCTGGCTAAAGAAATGTCAGCAGCATGGCTTAATTTGCGGCAAAACAATTTGAACGTGTACAGGCTTCTCTCTTTCCTTTTTTTGACCGGCATCTTTACCCTTTCCTGCAACAGTTTTAAGATTCCTGAATACAAGGAATTTCAAAATCTGCGACTTGAGTCGATCGGGCTTAACGAAACAACTGTGTACATGGAACTGCTGTACAACAACCCGAACCGGATCGGATTTCGGGTGAGCCATACTGAAGCAGATGTATATGTTGATGATGTTTATTTGGGGAGAGCGTTCAGCGATACTTTGATCAAGGTTGCCAGAAAGTCAGATTTTATTATTCCGCTCCGGATTAAAACTGATATGAAGAATGTGTTTAAAAATGCCTGGTCGGCGTTGTCGAGTCGTGAAGTAACGGTGAGAGCTTCGGGTGTAATTACGGCCGGGGTTGGTGGACTTTATAAAACTATTCCGCTGGCATATGAAGGCAAACATGAGGTGGGGTTATTTGAACCGAAGCCATGAGTTTTCGCCCGATTGATTCGTTGAGGGATTTATAATGCTGCCTGTTGACACGTGCCAGCTTCTGATTTCATAGTCGCTATCCCAATATTTGCTTTTCAGGAATAAGCAATTAGAAATTGTCTAATGCTATATAGCTCATAAACTTTGAAAATAAAGCTCATTTGATTAAAAAAATGAGCTATAAATGCTATTTTTATGAGCTATAAAAAATGTTATGGCCAAAGAAAAGAGAGATTACAACGAATTAATCATTGCCTTTATTAAGGAACATCCGCAATGCAGTTCACAGGAAATACTTTCCGGCCTGCACTTAAACATCAGCATTGCTACCCTAAAAAGAGCCCTTCAAAAACTGGTAGCCCAAAACCTGGTTTCCATAACCGGTAAATTAAAAAGCACTATA
The DNA here is from genome assembly GCA_036675885.1 of Lacibacter sp. GTDB lineage: Bacteria > Bacteroidota > Bacteroidia > Chitinophagales > Chitinophagaceae > Lacibacter. The sequence goes on from JAKFDY010000539.1 coordinate 40,349, forward strand.
GAAATGGGCTTTAAAGTACCCCGACTAAATAATTGATTCGCAAATAGGCTGCAAAGTGAGGCTGTAATCTTTGTGCAATAAAATCTAAGATTATGTTCACAGGTTACAACTTATCGGAG